>CACZBB010000030.1 GCA_902779245.1 uncultured Lachnospiraceae bacterium
GCCCGTGCCAAACAGCGACGCGCAGCTAGTCCTTTAGGGCGAGTGTTTGGCACGGGAGTGACTTGTAACTTTTTGTCTTTTTTGTTGCCGGAGCCTTTATGATCGGAAGAGCTTCGGCCGGTCGGCAAGAACGGCGACATTTTCCTCCCCGAAATCCCCGCGAAGCGCGGTGATCAGCTCCTCCCCGGCGCTGACCTTCCGCCGGCCCGTCACATCGAGAAGTCCCTTGGAGCTTTTCAGGAACGCGACCACCCGGTCGATCCCGGGCTCGGCGGCCGCCACCGTCTCCGTCAGAATCTTCTTTTTCGCCTCGTACGCCCCGCGGTCGGAGAAGGCGATCCACACGGCGCGGGGCAGGCTTGAAAACTCCGTCACCTTATCGCAGATGAGCTTCCACGGCCGCTCGTCCTCCGCCGAGACCCGGCCCTCCACGATCACCTTATTGTCCTCCTCAAGGAGATCCCGGTACCGCTCAAAGGACTTCGGGAAGACCAGCACCTCCACCGTACCCAGAAGGTCCTCGATCGTGACAAAGGCCATCACCTGATTGTTGCGGGTATATTTGATGGTTTTCGCGGAAATCATCCCCCCGATCCGCACGCGCGCGCCATTTGTCACGAGCGGTTCGCCGGAATCCTCGTCCGGAAGAAAATCCGTGGTGACATTTGTCGTGTTTCGCTTTAAAACATCCCGGTATTCTTCCAGAGGATGGCCTGAGAGATAGACGCCGAGAACTTCTTTCTCATAGGCGAGGCATTCGGCTTTCGGGTACTCATCGATCTTAGGCAAGGGCACCTCGAAGGCCTCCTGCTCGTCGGGAGCGAGGAAATCGAGGAAGGTCATCTGTCCGGCCATCGTATTTTTGCTCTTCGCGGCCTCCTGATCCATCATCGTCGGATAGATCAGGACCTTCTGCCGGCGGCTGCCGGGGAAATCATCAAGCGCTCCGGCCTTAATCAGGTTTTCCACCGCCCGCTTATTGAGATCCCTGCCGTTCATCCTCCGGACAAAATCCGCGAGGGAGCGGAACGGACCGCCGATTTCCCGCTCCTCCACGATCCGGTCGATCACCCCTCGGCCCGCGCTTCGAATCGCGTACATGCCGTAGCGGATCGCATTTCCCTCCGTCGTGAACCGGCCGAAGCCGCTGTTCACCGATGGCGGGAGAATCGGAATGTTCATATCCTTACAATGCAGAATATAGGCGGCGCATTTATCCGGATGCTCAATAACCGAGGTCATGAGCGCCGCCATGAATTCCACGGGATGGTAGTATTTCAGATAGGCCGTGCGGAAGGAGACCACGGCGTAAGCCGCCGCGTGGCTCTTGTTGAACGCGTAGCTGGCAAAATCGGTCATCTCATCGAAGATATGATTGGCGACGCTCTCCGAGATTCCCCTCGCCCGACAGCCGCCGACGCCCATCTCCTTATTGCCGTAGACAAAATTCTGCCGCTCCTTCGCCATCACGTCCGCTTTCTTCTTGGACATCGCGCGGCGGATGAGGTCCGAGCGGCCGAAGCTGTACCCGCCGAGGTCGCGCACGATCTGCATCACCTGCTCCTGGTAGACGATGCAGCCGTAGGTCTTCTCCAGGATCGGCCGCATCTCCTCGCAGTCGTAGGTGATGGCGGCCGGATCCTCCTTCCCGGCGATATATTTCGGGATAAAGTCCATCGGCCCGGGGCGGTAGAGGGAAATGCCGGCGATGATGTCTTCCAGCGTCCTTGGCTTCAGCTGCTTCATGAACGCCTTCATCCCCGCCGACTCCAGCTGAAAAATCCCCTCGCATTTGCCGCGGGAGATCATGTCCATGACCTTCGGGTCGTTATAATCGATCTCGCGCATATCAAGAAGCGGCTCGCCGGCGGCCGTCTTTTTGCGGTTCACAAGGTCCACCGCGTCCTGGATGACCGTCAGCGTCCGAAGACCCAGAAAGTCCATCTTGAGAAGCCCGAGCTCCTCGAGCGTCGTCATGGTGTACTGGGTCGTGATCACGCCGTCGGCGCCGCGGGAGAGCGGCACGTAATCGACGACCGGGCGGCCGCAGATGACCACGCCCGCCGCGTGGATGGAGGTGTTCCGGGGAAGACCCTCCAGCCGCCTGGCCATATCGATGAGATACCGGACCTGCTCCTCCTCCGTGTAGCGCTTTTTGAGATCCGGGTTCATCTCCAGCGCTTTGTCGAGCGTAATGTTCAGCTCCTTCGGGATCATTTTCGCGATCTCGTCGGCGGCCGCGTAGGAGAGATCCAGCACGCGGGCGACGTCGCGGATCACGCCCCGGGCCTGCATCGTGCCGAAGGTGATGATCTGGCAGACGCAGGGCGGCGTGTATTTTTTTATGACATAGTCGATGACCTCCTGGCGGCGCTCGTAGCAGAAGTCCATGTCGATATCGGGCATGCTCACGCGCTCGGGATTGAGAAACCGTTCAAAAATGAGATCGTAACGGATGGGGTCAAGATCGGTGATCCCCAGCGTGTAGGACACGACGGAGCCGGCCGCGCTGCCGCGCCCCGGGCCGACCGCGATGCCGTGGTCCCTGGCAAATTTCACGTAGTCCCAGACGATCAGGAAATAATCGACAAATCCCATGTTGCGGATGGTGGCGAGCTCGTAGTTTAACCGTTCCCGGAGCTTCGGCGTGATGTCCGCGTAGCGCTCGCGCAGCCCCTCCTCGCACAGATGGTTGAGATAGGTCCAGGAATCGTAGCCCGCGGGCACATCAAAGCGCGGGAGCTTCCGCTCACCGAAAGCGATCTCGACCTGGCAGCGCTCCGCGATCTTCCCCGTGTTCTCCAGAGCCTCCGGCACGTAGCGGAAAAGGGCCGCCATCTCCTCCGGGCTCTTGACATAGTACTGCCCGCCCTCGTAGCGCATCCGGTCCTCATCGCTGACCTTTTTGCCCGTCTGCAGGCAGAGCAGGATATCGTGGGGCTCGGCATCCTCCGCGAGGGTGTAGTGGCAGTCGTTCGTACAGATCAGGGGAAAGCCCTCCTCATCGTGCATGCGGACAAGCTGCCGGTTCACGTGCCGCTGCTCCGGGATCCCGTGATCCTGAAGCTCCAGGAAGAAATTATTCTCTCCGAAAATGTCCCGGTATTCCTTCGCGGCCGCGACCGCGCCCTCGTAGCTTCCGCGGGAAAGGTTCCTTGCCACCTCGCCGGCGAGACAGGCGGAGGTGCAAATGATGCCCTCATGATATTTCCGGAGAAGCTCTTTATCAACTCTCGGTTTATAATAAAACCCATCGACAAATCCCGCCGAGACAATCCGCGTCAGGTTCGCGAAGCCCCTGTCATTTTCCGCGAGCAGGATCAGATGGTAATAGCGGTCGTCGCCGGCGTGGGCCTCGCGGTCTTGCATGCTGCCGGGCGAGACATAAACCTCGCAGCCGAGAACCGGATGGATCCCCTGCTTTTTGCATTCCCGGTAAAAGTCTATGCAGCCGTACATCACGCCGTGATCCGTGATCGCCGCGGACGTCATGCCCAGCTCCTTCACGCGCGCGACATACTCCCTGATCTTGTTGGAGCCGTCAAGGAGCGAGTATTCCGTATGAACATGGAGATGAGCGAACATAGGCAGCTCCTTTCTTCCTGGATCGATACCTTTCCTTGACAAGTCACACCCGAGCCGGACGCTGACTGTCCGGCCCGGGTGTGAACTTTGACCCATACACTGCTATTTTCTGCGGAACTGTACGAACAAACCGAAGGCCGCCAGGATCAGGCCGACGACCAGGACGACAATATTGTTAACGTCCCCCATCTGCGCCTTGAAAAAATGGTACAGCACCTCGTGCAGGAGGATTCCGGCCGCGCCGATCCCTCCGGAGACGGAGGATATGATAATGACCACCGGCCGGGCCGCCCAGATCGTGATCACGCCGACCAGGATCGCGGCGATCAGGGCGACGATCCAGATCGCATGTCCCGTAAAGAAATGCCTGGTAATTCCGACCAGAATGCCGAAGGACGAAACGCCGGCCATGAACCCAAGTCCCAGCTTATAAAGGAAAAACGCGAGGACGCCGAAGATGATCATGCCGAGGATGATGCTGACCAGATTCCAGGCCTCATTGAACCCGACGAGCCGTGACAGGATCGCTCCGAGCAGGCCGCCGAAAGCGACGCCGAAAATCGTTACAAACACTTTGACCAGCTTGTAGCCAAAGAAGCAATAAATCACGGCAAAAAGAAGGCCGAGCAGCGAACCCCAGATGCCGAAAGACCCAAAAATACTGAACTCATTTTCAAGCTTAAATATAAAATCCGAAAACTCCTGCATTTTTCCTATCTCCTATGATATCGTTTGCTTCGGAGCGGAAGCCCGGCTCACAGCACGCTCACGCGCCCTTCCGAAAGCCGGATCTTTTTCTCTTTGTAAAGCCTGCCGACCGCGCGCTTAAAAGCGGCCTTGGAAAGGCCGAACACGCGGCGGATCTCTTCGGGATCCGCTTTATCGTCGAAGGGCAGCTCTCCCGCATAGTCCTTCCTGATGATCTCGAGAATCTTCGCCCCGTCCTCGTCCAGCATTTCATACGCCTTTTTCCGCGCGGATAAATCAAGCTTTCCGTCCTCATGGACAAAGGTGACCCGGTATCTTCCGGTTTCACCGACCGGAAGGCCGTCGGGCGCTTCCTTTTTCGGGATCCGGGCCGAATACATGTCATCGACCGCCGCGAAGGAGCCGAAATTCGGAACATATTCATAGACCGTGGCCGAGACCTCGTCGTCGATGCGGTACGGAGAATTGCTCCGAAGGTAACGGTATAGCTTCATGGTCGCGGCCAGTCTGCCGCTCTTATCCACATAAAGCGCCGCCAGGACCTCATCCCCCTTCTGCACCCGCCGGGTCTGCTCGGCAAAGGGCAGAAAGAGGTCTTTGGGAAGCCCCCAGTCGAGGAAAGCGCCGATCTTCGTAACCTCGCGAACCTTTAGCCGCGCGACCTCGCCAAGAACGAGCAGCGGTTTTGTCGTGGTGGCGATGCGGCGGTCTTCCGAATCCAGATAAAGGAAAACCGTAATCGTATCTCCCATCCGTGTTTCCGCCGGAACCTCCTTTTTGGGGAGAAGAATCCTCGCGTCCGGCCCCGCGGCGCGGCTCTCGCCGAGATAGGCGCCGAAATCCTCGATCCGCACCACCACGAGGGGCTGAATTTTGCCAAGTTCGAGCATAAGACCTCCCATTATACAATAAACTGCAGGACGCAGCATTTCTTTCCGTCCACTTCGAACCAGATGATATATTCTCCGTCCGCCTGATAAACTCTCGGAACGAGAATATCGCCCAGCACGGCCTGCACATGATACTCCACCCGAAGCTCCCGGACCCGGATATCGGCCGGAAGGTAAGCCAGCGCCAGCCGGATGTACTGCTCGTTATTCACATGACCGTTTGTATCCAGATTGGTCGTGCGCACCTTAATGCCGAATTTTTCCTGAACGCCCTCCGCCGGGATCCGGATATGCCGAGGGGCTTCCGGAAGCTCCAGCCGCTGATCGAGTCCGTAGCCCTCCACTTCCACATCGGGAACATGGACCGGCCTTCCCGCCGCAGCGTCGTAGTAGATCCAGCGGGAATCCGCGACCGCGAGAACCCTGCCGTCCGCGCCGAGCATGTCGACGTTCCGGTCGCCCTCGATACCGTGAAACCGGTAGCACCAGGTCCGCGTCGTAATCTCCTCGCCCAGGGCGGGGTATTCCTTCACGAGAATGCGCCAGGTGGCCACCAGCCAGGCATACCGCTCCTCTTTCCACGCCTTCGGCCCGCGGCCCATATTTACCGAATGGAAAACCGCGCAGTCCTGAAAATAATTGACCAGGCCGGAAAGTGAGAGGCAGTTGTCCGCCGAGCACTCCGAAAACCGGATTCGTGAGGGAAACGAATACATAAAAAACCTCCCGTGAAGCTTGTCCTTCTCGAAATCTTCCGATGACGTCCCCGCATTGTCCGGCAGGATCCGGTCGAGTTGACGTCAGCATTTTTTTATCATAACACAGAACGCCGGAACAGAACAGAGAAACCTTAGATTTTTTGTTACGTCTTGCACCCGATACTCTGTTCACACACGAGCCGGGAAATCGCCCAAAAGAACCGGCTTCCCGCCCCCGGCAGGTTCCTAAACATCCGTTTTCGGGATTTTCCGGAGAAAAAGGACCACGAAAGGGATCGTGACCGGCACGGCGATCAGCATGGACAGCGGCTGCGCCTCCTGGATGCCCGCAAGCCCGCGCAGACCGGAGAGCAGCAGAAGCAGGGGAATGAAGATCAGGCCGTTTCGCAGAATCGAGATCAGCGAGGCGAAAAACCGCTGCCCCGTGCTCTGGAACAGCATTTCCGACGGCATGCAGGCCGCCATGGCCAGCTGGCCGGCCGCCTGAAGGCGCAGCGCCCGCACACCGATCCGGATAACCTCCGGATCGTCCCGAAAGATTCCGACCAGCGGCTCCGCGAAGATGCCGAGGATCAGGGCGGCGGCGGCGATAATGCCAAAGCTCAAAAGAACCGTAAACCGGTAAGCCTTCCGAAGCCGTCCGAACTTTCCCGCGCCATAGCTGAACGCCGCGACCGGCTGAAAGCCCTGGCCGACGCCGATCGCCATCGAGACCGCAAAAAATACAATGCGGGAGACGATGCTCATCGCCGCGACCGCCGCGTCCCCGAAGGGCGCGCAGCAAAGATTCAGTATTACGGTGGAAATACTGTTCAGCCCCTGGCGAAGGAGGCTCGGCAGCCCGGTGAAGCAGATATCGCAGAAGGCCGGGAAGTTCGCTCCTGCCGGCCCGGATGCTTTCTCCCGCGCGGGAAGAACCGTCTCTGGACTCACGCCCGTTTTTGTCAGGTAGGACAGGCCAAGCCTCGATGAAGTCTTCCCGGACAAAAACATCCAGAGAAGAATACAGAAGCTCACCACCTGGCTGATCGCCGTCGAGAGCCCCGCTCCGTCAATGCCCATTCCCAGAGCAAACATAAAAATCGGGTCGCCGCCCATATTCAGGAACGCGCCGACCATCAGTCCGATCATCCCCAGCGCAGCCTTGCCCTCGTACCGCAGAAGGTTATTCAGCGTCAGAGAGGCGCACATGAACGGCGCCGAGATAAGTATATAGAATATGTAGCTTTTCGCATACGGCGCGATGGTCGGCGTACTTCCGAGCGCGAACACGACCGGATCCAAAAAGAGAAAGCCGAGGACGGAGATCAGGGCTCCCGTTAAAAACGAGCCCAGAAAACCCAGCGTGGCATGCCGCGAGGCCTTCGGAAGATCCTGCTGTCCGAGAGACCTCGCAAGAATGCTGCCGGCGCCCTGTCCGTACATGAAGCCAAATGCCTGCAGGATGGACATGAAGCCAAAGACGATGCCGACCGCCCCGCTCGCGCTGGTGCCGAGCCTTCCGACAAATGCAGTGTCGACCAGGTTGTAGATATTTGTGACCAGCATCGACACGATCGCCGGGACGGCCAGCCGGGCGACCAGCTTCGGCACCGGCGTTGCCGTCATTTTCTGATAATGGGATGCTGCATTTCCCGCAGAAGAAGCCATAGGTGTCCTTTCTATCGCAAGATCAGGTCTTATTCCGGCAGGCTCTTCGCCAGCGCGGCATTTTTGTAGGCTGGATCGTCGGTCACCTCACGAAGAATCTTCAACATTTTCGGGAAACGGATCTCCTCCTCCGGATCGGACAGCTCGATTTCGAGGATCGCCTTGTCGTTCCAGAACGGAAAGATGTCGATCTCAAAGTACTGATTGCCGTCCGCAAGGCAGTAACGCTCCTTTTGTATGGTCCGCCGATCCGGGTCCGCCTCCCTGAGCCGCTCCAGATATTCCTCCGAGCTGAGCCGGCGCTCCCAGGAAAGACGCTTGAGCCCGCTGATCGGTTTTTTCTTCGTCTCCGTGTAAATATAATGGCCGTCCACGCCCCGCTGCCGGATGCGGATCTCCTCACCGTTGTACGAGGGCAGATAGGTCTGCTCGATCATAACCTTCCGGCAGTTCGGAAGTCTGCCCAGTTCCTCAACATCCGGATATTCGATGAGGTATTTCCGCTCAAGCTGGAACGGCTCCGGCCCGCCAAGATACGCCGCGATCTCCGCGATCAGGCGATTCATCTTATCGCCAAAGGACGTCGAATTATCAAGGATCCGGAGATGCGGGTGGCCTGTCCAGGCGGCGATCAGCCGTTCATCCAGCGCACGCGCCTCCTCCACGGACTCGTAGCGGGCCGTGTTATTGTCTTTCGTGTAGAACTTTTCCGCTCCCTTCGCGGCCGTGACCAGATGGAAAACCGCGTTATACTGATCCCGGAGCTCCACTTCATTGGTCCCGACATCGGCAAGAACCTCGGCAAATTCCTCGTCGTTCATGTAGGCTTTGTTGTCCAGGGCTCCGCGGTCACAGACGATCAGGATCCTGTCGTCCTTCATCGTCGAGGCGGCACGCTCAAAGATCCGCTCCTTTTCGATCTGGAGCCGGACCTGGCATTTCTGATACTCTGCGTTGCTGCCGCAGGTCCAGGGCGCGACGCCGCCGGTGATCAGCTCCGTCGCGGTCTCCGGGACAATCAGAACCCGGTAGCCCCGCAGGGAAAATGCGTTCTGTATCAGGCTAAGGCCCGTTGTTTTTCCCGCGCACGGCCCGCCGGTAATCACAATCTTTTTAATCTCCATCGCTTTTTCAACCTTACTTTCACACCGCTTCGTGTGTTTTCCTGACCCATCACGCCCGGTCCGGCCAAGCGCCCGATGGATCATGGAATCGCAAAACGCCTTCTATATCCGGTTTACAGCTCTTTTCCGTCCCGGACGGCCCGCACAAGCTTCCCTTCCTCGTCATATACCAGCTTCAGGGAGAAAAAAGGAGCATTTTCCGCAATGAGTCGGAGAAAGATCCGGTCCCCCTCCCAGAGGTTCAGCTCCCCGATCTTTTCCTTCGGAATCCAGGCCAGCTCCCCTTCGTCGCAGGCGTGCTCCTCCCCGGTAAAATCCCCGGAGGTGAACAGGCACATATACTCATCCATGCCCTGCGGCGTGACGAAGGTAACGATACCGCGGAAATGAGCCACTCCGAGGATGTAGCCGGTCTCCTCAAAAACCTCCCGGCGCACGCACTCCTCCGGACTTTCCCCTTGCTCAAACTTTCCGCCGACGCCGATCCATTTTCCCTTGTTGATATCCTTTTTCTTCCGGTTTCTCAGGAGCATCAGATATTTTCCGTCCCGCTCCAGATAGCACAGGGTCGTCAGTAACGCTTCCATAATCTCTTTTCTCCCGCATCTCCGCATAAGCCTAAGCCGCTGACTCATACTTCGCTCAGGCTGCGGAGTATGAGTGCTTATTTCGATACTGTTCACTCCCGAGCCAGACACTTGCCCTAAAGGACTAGCTGCGCGTCGCTGTCTGGCTGCGGGCCAGTGACAAAAATCAGCCCGGTATAGACCACAGATTTCTATTCTGTCGCTGACCTGCGTTTCACTTAAAAACAGTCCACTCCGACAGAAACGTCCACTCCGACAGAAACGTCCACTCCGACAGAAACGTCCACTCCGACAGAAACGTCCACTCCGACAGAAACGTCCACTGGACGTTTCTGCTGGATGCTAAGGCATGGACTGTTTTCTGTAATGGACTGTTTTCTGTACACCGAGGCGTGCCATCGTCCGAAGGACGATTTTATTGCAAAACGCCTTTGTTACTGTGAACAGTACCCTTATTTCTCCGCGACACGCAGCTTATAATCTCCGCCGTAAAGTCCGAGCATGAAAAGCGGTTCCGCACCAAAATCAAATTCCTCCAGCGCAACCGTTTCCTTTTTCGGCGTCAGAATCTCCACCCGGTGATGGAGGAAGGTATTTGCGCCGGTTCCGCCAATGGTGCGGCCGGCCCGGGACGCTGTCAGCGCCGCATACGTCTCCGCCTTGAACGACGGCCAGACATGCACGTTCCCGGCCTCCGAAAATACGATCTTCCGGTCGTCAAGATTCTCCGCGGTTCCCTCGATCCGGAACATAACCCCCTTCATCTGCCGCTTCCGCTCGCCGTTTTCCGGATAAGCGTAAAATTCCGTCCGGACGCGCCGGGTCTTCTCATCGAGAACCTGATCGCTTGCCCGGCGGATCGCGTACGGCTGCCCGCCAAAGGTCCGTAAAAAAGAAAACCCGCCCTCCAGGATATCCTTCAGCTCCTCCGATGACATGTTTTCCAGTATCTCGCGTATTTGCATCACAATGCCCATCCTGCAAACCTCTCCATCCTGCGTTTCTGATCCCCGATCCTTTTTTCGCACGGTACGGCAGGCCGGGAGAGACCGAGTCTCCGCCCGCCCAGCAAGCCGCGTCCTCCCGGCAAAATACGATCAAAAGATTCTGACAACAGTATAACCGATTTTTCCGGAAAGAGACAGAGAAATTTTTTGTTACTGATCAGTTCCGGCTGCCGTTTATGCTCCTTTTTTCCGCTTTCGTCTGCCGAAAAGAACCGCTATAAGGGCCATCGCCGCCGTGATGCCGAGCAAAAGGTAAAATCCCGCGTGCGATTGGTCTCCGGTCTGCGGCGGGTAATGCGGCGGCAGGCCCGGCGTCGGCGTCGCACCCCGTTCATTGACAAATGCCGCTTCCGCGGTTTTTTTCGCCTCGATATTTCCCTCCTCTCCGCTCGCCGTCGTGCGGTAGCCGTCCTCATCGGCCTCGATTTCCTCCACCTCGTAGGCGGTTCCGGCCGGCAGCATGGACACGGTGGCGGATTCCCCGTGCCGCAGCGAAACCGTATCCCCGGTCCGGATGCTCCCCGTCTCCCCGGTGCTGTATCGAACCGGAAACTCTCCGTCGTCCCCGATCCGGACGCGAAAGCTGAATCTCCGATCCGTCTCTCGGCCTTCTCCCGCCACGGTCTTCGTGATGCGAAGCTCCCCGGCCGCCAGCGGCTTCGGCTCCGCCTCCACATCGTACGTCCATATCTCCTTTTCCCTGTCCGGTATCGCGGCAATGAACGGTACGGACGCGAAATGCCCCTCGGCCGGCAATGTTTCCTCCACAAGATACAGCCCCTCGGGCAGGCTCCCGGCCTTCCCGCTGCCATCCTCCGCGATCGACAGCGTTATGGCCGGCAGCTCCTCCGCCAGAACCGCGATCTCTGACGGCTCGGTTTCCGCGTCGATCTCCCGGGAAAGAAGACTTCGATAGCCCCCGTCCCACATCGGCTCCGCGACAAGGCGCAGGGAGAATTCCGCTCCCCCGACGGGCTCTCCGTCTAAATCAAAATATCGGATCGTCAGACTCCCGCGCTTTTCCGCGCCCGCAGCCGGGGACGGCGCGAAGGATAAAAGAAAAACGGCGAAAAGCGCCGCGGCCAGAAATGCCGGAAGGCTGCGTCTTCTCCATCTTTTTCCACGATTGTTTTTCCCATACTTCTCCAGCATGATCTGCCTCCATTTTTGATTCGGGCATCAAAACACCCGATTCGCGGTTTGCTTCGCTGACCGGCGTTTCTCCGGCATTTTTCCGCTCACAGGCACCTAGCACCCGTCATTTTCCTCTTTTTTCCGAAGATCAGCCGGTCCGCCGCCGCGGCCACGACCGCCGGAACGCATCCGCAGCCGATGCATCTGAGAATCGCGCCCAGATCGCGGCGGACATACGTGAGCCCGGAGGACGCCCCGGCGCCATCATTTGCCAGATTCTCCGCTTCCGGATCCCGCTCGCCCGCAACGAGCAGCCGGTGGGAATTGACCCCGTAGGGCGTACAGGTATAGAGCGTCACCAGATCCCTGCCGGGCTCCACCTGAAGGAACGGATCCTCTTCCTCCGGCAGAACGACCTTGACGCGGAAAACCCGGTAGGCGAGCTCCCTGTCCAGGACCCGGACGTAAAAGAGGTCGCCCTCCCGCACCTTTCCGAGATGGGTGAAGATGTCCGCGTTCCGAAGTCCTGTGTGCCCGGCAATGACCGCGTGCGTTCCCTCGCCGCCGACCGGGAGAGACGTTCCGTAAAGATGCCCTGCTTCGAAATCCAGATATTTGTTTTCGGTTCCATGCGCAATCGGAAGATCGATGCCCGCCGACGGAACGCGGATGCCGCCCATGGTGTTGTCCCCCTGGAAGCAGAGAAGGGACTGATATTCCGGATCCGTGGCTTTTTCGCCCAGATAGGTAAATGCGCACTGGGCCTGCCGCTCCCGGATCTTCCGATTATACGCGCGCGCGTCCGCCCAGGCTTTTTCCAGCTCAATGTCCGGCATCGCTTCCACATGCCCTCGATATGCGCCAAGCGTCGTGACATGCTCAATCCCCAGCAGCGCATCCATAAACCAGGGTCCCACCAGATATACGGAAACCGCCACAAACCCCAACCACAGAAGAAATCCCGTCACTTTCGTTTTCATCTCCATGCTCCCCGGCACGGCGGCCGGCCCCGGCTTCCCGCGTGCCGGCCGCCTGTATGTGCCAAACCAAACTTATCAGGACAGCTGCCGTTTCCTGCGGACCACGGCAACGCCGATCAGGCCAAGGAAGGCCGCGCCGCCGATCCCGACGACCGTCCAGCGGCCCTCGCCGCCGGTCCGCAGCGTGACGGTCTTGTGGTTCTCGATCGTAACCTTCGCGAGACCGCCGTTGCCGCCCGTGCCCTTATCAATGTCCAGATCGTCGCTCGCCCCTTCCACGGAGAGGACCGCGCGGGTCAGCTCACCGTCCCGGGTTTCCGTCTCTTCCTGGAAGGTCACGTCAAAGGTCTCCTTCAGAAGATCGAAGCCGCCCTGTGTCGCCGTCTCCCGGAAGGTATAGGTCTTGGAGTCAAAACCCTTGATATTCAGCTTTCCCGCGGCGTCCGGATGAATCTCGGAAAGCCTGGCCGCAGCCGCGGCGTTCTGATCCAGCCCGTTTTCGTCAAAGATATGGTAGACGCCCTCCGCCTCCTTGATAAACTGCAGGGGGATTGACACGGCGGCGGAATCCTTCCTGGAAACGACAAAGGTTGCTTTCGTAAGGTCCGTCAGCCCCGTCTTGGTGATGTCGAGCTCATAGGTATACACGTAGACCCGGTTGCCCTCGACGCTTCGCTCCAGAGTGTTGGAATTTCTCCAGTCGAGCGTCGGCTTGTTCATATTGCCTTTTTTCAGGTAATTGTCATCCGTTCCGATCTTCGCCTTGCTGTCCAGATCCGCCCGGAAAAAGACCGCGACCTGGCTGTCCACCGTGAGATTATCGAGCTTCTGAAGCCCCGCTTCGGTGAAGGTGACCGAAAACGCGTGATCGCCGTCCTTCCCGGTGACATAGTAATCACCGGTCGCAAGGCGCGGCGTTCCGCTCGTTTCGTAAGAGCACTCCGCAAGCTCCGCGAAGCCTTCCGCAAAATATGCGTTCGTCGTGGGAATCTGCTCGCGCTTCGCGCCGAGGATGACCCTGCTGACCCTCTTAAAATGGTAGCCCTCGGTCATTTCATCCGAGATTCTGTAGGTCTTGTGCGTCACCGCCGGCTGGACGGTGGCCGATTTATTCTGCTCGGCCGGACCTAATTCGTAGGCTTTCTGGAGTGCCGGCGCGTCCGCGAGAATCACCTGCTCGATCACCTCTCCCATCTGGTAATCTTCATTTGTGCGGAGCTTTGCGGTGGCCGCGTCCTCGTCCGGATCGATGATCCGCTTGATGACCGTGGTCGTCTGATCTTTCGGATAAACCTGCAGGTCATATTCCCAGACCGTTCCCGCGGGGTATGTCACGCTCCCCTCGCGGATTTCCGAAACATTTGTCATCGGAAAAGAGACCAGAAACGGCTTCGCCGGAGATTCAACGATCGGATACTCCGGGTTCACATCGCCCTGCTCCACCTCGTAAGCGAGGCCGGTCAGCGGGTTGATGCCATCGTGGGCAGTAATGTCCGTCTCGCCAAAGCCGTAAAGGCCAAGCGAAAATCCCCCGGCGCTCGTTTTTCCGTCCGCGTCCGTTTTCGTCATCGCGGTTCCGTTGGCCTTTATATAATCCCGGAGAGCCGTCTCGCCCGTATAGCTGCTGCCGTCCCCCGGCGCCGCAAGAATCGCCGACCAGGCATCCTCGATCGCCTTGGTCGTATAAGCCGTCGTCGTCTTCCGGCCGTCGCTCTGCCCGTCCGAAAGATCCTCGGGCCCGCCCGGCGTCACCTCGTGGGAGAAGACCGTCGGCGTCACCGTGACATTGATGCCGGCCCGCTTCGCGATGCCCCCGCTGCCGAAGATCCCCGGGTCAAGGTTTGTAAAGTACAGTCCCGTCGTGCTTTTTGCGCCCAGATCGTCCGCGTCCGTCAGCCAGTCCGCGATCTTTACGCTTGAGAATTCGATGCCGTCGAGCGGCGTGTTCCGGATGGACGCGTCCTCGTGCCCGTCCGCCGGTTTGTTTTTTCCGTCGTTTTCGATGATCTTGTGGAGCGTCACGCTTCCGGTCCTTGTCGTGTCGATCACTGAATCATAGTCCGCCAGGACCGGTGCCGCGGCCGGCAAAACCGCTCCCAGGGTCATCAGGGCCGCAAGTGACATGGCTGCAAATTTCTGGATCTTCATATTTTTTCTCCTTTGCTTACAAATGCTGATCCGGGTATTGAAACCCGATCCTCGGATGGCTTCGCGCTTTCGCGCGCTTTAAAAAGCTCTTGTGTTTTTTGAATCTTCTTGTCTGTCTGCCGGTATTCGTCAATGGCCCGCAGCCTGCGTCCTCCTCGTCGGCGCGCGGATCTCCTTCACAGGCATCTCCCCCCCTCATTTTTTCGGTCATTCCTTCATTCTCTCCGCCGTCCGCTTTTTGCTTCTGCCCAGGCCTGCAGCGCCGCGGAAAGGGTCAGCATAAGAAGGCCAAGGCACCCGGCGAGAAGCCCCGGAAGCCGTCCTTCCCCGCCCGCGTAGAGCCTCGCGCTCCGCTGACGGTTGATGACCTTCACCCGGCCCGAGGATGCGCCGAGGATCGTTCCGTCCTCCGCGACCTCAAAGCTGTGAACCTTCCCGTCCGCCGCATAGGCTCCCGGCGGGGGCGATATTTCCTTAAAGCAGTATACGGTTCCCGAAAGCAGCGGCGTCGCGCCGGCCGGATCCAGGCCGCCCAGAAGGATCGCGCCGGTCTCTCCGTCCGCGCCGGTCGTCTTCTCCACGGCCTTGTCCTCCTCGCCCTTCGGCCAGATTCGGAAAACCGCGCCGTCCAGAAGCTTCCCTTCCTCATCCACCTTTTCGATCCGGTAAGAGGTTTTCATATTTTCGGCAGGCTCTCCGGAGCCTGTGGTAAATTCCCACGTCTCCTGCTCAAAGATATCGATCTCCTTCTCCCAGACCGCCGCGTAGACGCGCCGTCCCGTTTCCGGATCCAGCGGGCCAGCCGTCTCAGCGACGAGGAACATCCCGCCGTTTACGGAGTCCGCGCGGATCGGCGTATCGTTCCGGTAGATGCCCGTGAGCTCTCCGTTTTCGCCGGTCTCCTCCTTAAGCACAAGGCAGGGGTGATGCCAATCATAATCGGACTGCTCCGGATCGTACGGCAAGACCTCGAACACGGCCCCGTGCAGACGCTCCCGCGTCTTTTCATCCAGCTTCTCGACGGTGACATGGCCCGTCTTTTCTCCGTTTCGTATTGTCAGTGCCAGAATCAGCATCGGCGTATCTCCATATTTCTCGCGCACGCCCAGCGGGCTGACCAGAAAATGCCGCTCAATGTCCGTATAGGGCTGTCCGTTTTTCTTCGTCTCCTTATACGTCCAGGTTCCCTCGGCCAGCCCCGTCAGCGGATCGGTCCTGCCGTCCGGGCCGGTCGTCCGTACGGCATAAAGCATCCCCCGGGGATCCCAAAAGGTCACTTCCACGTCCGCGATGGGTTCCCCCTCCGCGTCCGTTTTGTATACATAGACGCCATTTTTCTCGTCCACAACCTGGAGGACAAGGGTTTCGGCATATTCATCCATCGTCTCACCGTCGCCGTCCCGGTCCACGACCATCCCGTCTTCCGCGGTTTCCGCCAGCAGTCCCCGGTCATCCGCCGAAAAGTGCCAGGCCGTGCCGGCGTGCAGAACGTAGCCCGGCGGCGCCGCGATCTCATGAACCGTATAGCTGCCTGACGGAAGCCTCCGAAGCGGCGGCGTCTGACCGTCCCCGCCCGTCATCAGCTCCGTTTCCGGGAAGTTCTCATAGCCCTGATCACAGGTTACCCGGAAAACCGCGCCCTCCAGCGGATCCCCTTCCTCATCCACCTTGAGGATCCGGACTTCATTTTTTCTGTTGACAAGGGTCATCTCCAGCGTATAGATCCGGAGCCGGAGCGTCGGGAACTCCGCCTCCGCGGCCTGCGGATTCTCCGCCGGATTCAGACAGACCTCCTGGCGCGCATTGGCCGCATAGCCTTCGTTCGCCAGGCCCTCCGGATCGTCCGCGTACCCCTCTTCCACGATCAGGTACCGCGACCGGTTGTTTTCGTTCAGCGGAAGGAGCTGGATCGATCGGTAGAGCTTCTCCTCCGCGTCCCAGGCAAATTCATACGCTCCGGCTTCCGTCAGCAGCGCGGCCATCTCCCCGTCCGTAAGGCCGGTCTCCTCCCTGTGCTCCATAAGCCAGGTCTTTTCCGGAAAAGCGCCGTTTTGCCCGGCCGAGGCGTCGAAGGGATATGCCCGGAAGATGACGCCTGCCATCGGCCGGCTGTCCTCATCCGTCTTGCGGATCCGGATGCTGCCATACACCGAGGTGTTCCCCTGGTTGACGACCACAACATGATCCTCCCCGATGATGTTCCCGTCCTCGCCAACGGTAAAGCTGTGGAGCGCGTCATCGCCCTTGCAGCCTTCCGGATAGGGCGGCACCTCCCGGAAATACCAGACCCCGGGAGAAAGCTTTTCCAGACGGAGAAGGCCGCCGATCGTCTGCTCGGCTTCCGTCTCCTCTTCCGCGCCGCCGACCTCCGGCCAGACCTTAAACCACGCGTCGAGCACATGGCCCAGCTCATCCTCCTTCCGGATCTCAAAGCTGTTGGGCGTATTCTGCGCCTGCAGGACAATCTCCGTCTCGTCCGCCCCTTCCGAAAAAATGATCTCTTCCTCGTAATCCCGGATATAGCCGTCCGGCGCGCGGAGCTCCACAATGTCGTAGCAGCCGGCATTTGTCTTCGTGACCGGCAGCGGCGGATCGGAGACAAAGCTTTCTTCCGCTTCCCTCCAGACAAGCGTCTGCCCGGTCTTCGCGTATAGTATCCGGCCCTCGTCATCGACGCCGACCCGCTCCCGCGCCTCAAAAACCGCGTCGCGGAGCGTCTCTCCGGTCTCACGGTCCGTCTTCCGGACCCGGACGAGGCCGAACCTTCCGGGCGGGTCCTCCGCGGTCACCGTCCACTCGGCTTCATCGAAGGAAACGCCCTCCAGGCCGGCAGTATCCAGAGTCACCGTCTTTCCGTCGTACGAAAAGGGAATTCCGAACGGAAGAAGCCCGAAGCCCTCCGGCGCCGCAGTCTCGCAGAGCTCATAGCTTCCGCGGGGAAGTCCGGGCAGCGGAAATTCCATAAAGCCGTCCGTTCCCGAGACGGCCTCCCGGACATTTTCATCCTTCGGCTCGCTTTCCGTTCCCAGATACCGGAGCCGGAAGACCGCGCCGGCCAGCGGATTCCCCTCCGCGTCGATCTTGCGCAGCTTCAGGATAAGCGGATCATTTACGAAGAAGAGCCGCGCCGGCGACGGCCCGTCCCGGGTGACAAGAACGTCCTTCTGCCGCGGGTCGGTCCGGTAGCCGTCCGGCGTCCGGATCTCCTCCACGTGATACCTCCCCGTGGAGAGGTTCTCCGCCATCGCGGCCGCGACGCGCAAACCGTTCTCATCGAAAACCGGGCTTCCGTCCGGGTTCTCCAAAAGCGTCGTTTCGACCTCCAGGTCAAACCCGTCCTCCGACCAGACGTGAAAGCCAGTGCCCGGGAGAGGATTTCCCTCCGCATCCGCTTTTCGGATCTCAAAGCTGTAGGGTACATTGGTGAACGTGAGCGTGGCCTCCTCAAACATGCCGCTAAACAGCCCGTTTTCCACGGTAAAGGTCTCTGTATGGCCATCCAGCCGGTAGGCGAGCGGGCCGTCCGGAGCTTTGGTTTCCACGGCCGTCCACTCCCCGTCCGAAAAGGCTTCCTTGAAAAGGATCGTACCGTCCTCCCCGGTCGTTCCGCTCTTCGTCTCCCCGTTCGTCATGTTGGTCAGCAAAAACCTCGCTCCCGCAAGCGGATTCCCGCTTTCGTCCTTCTTTTTGACCGTAAGCTTCGGCCGGCGGTTGACGGCGGTAATCAGGGCAAGATCCGAGCCGCCGGCCGTGGTGACCGAAACGCCCGGGCTCAGTGCCTGGATCCGGCTGCCCTGTATGGTGACACGCCAGGTTTCATCGGATAGGATAAAGCCCTGTCTTATCAGGTTATTGTTCAGCGTCCGGCTCTCCCGCACGGCATAGCTGCCGTTGGCAAGGCCCGTAAGAAGGATCGTGCCGCTGGAATCGGTCTTCTTCTGCAAAACACGCCCGTCCGCCTCGCAGGTGATCTCGAACCAGGCTCCCTTAAGGGGCTTCCCCTCCTCCGTCACTTTCCGAATACTGACCGAGGATCCGGAGCCGTTGGGCACCTCCTGATAGTCCCGTGTCGATTCAACCTCCCCGTCGCTGTTTACGACAAAGGTATATTCCGCGGAGGTGTTCGCGATATACGGCGAGGGTACCGAGACTTCTTTAAAATGCCAGATTCCCGTGGGTATGCGGCGAAGGAAGATCGCTCCCTCTTCCCCGTTGTACGGCCCGGTCGTATGGTTTCCGATGATATGCGGCGCCGACACGGAGGGATCCTCGCAGTAAAATCGGAAAACCGCGCCGTTGATCCGCAGACCTTCGGGGTCGGCCTTGTAAATATGGTATTCGTTCGGCTGATTCACGAAGGAAAGCTCCACCCGGTGCCCGTCAGCTTCCTGGCCGGCCGGCACCTCGAAATACCGCGGCTCTTTGTCCCGGATATACCCCGGCGTCGCCGACCTCTCCACGACTTTAAATTTTCCCCGGTTGTTCTCTGATCTGGCGACGACGGGCGCGCTGCCGTCCTTCCCGTTGACCCAGATGCCCTCCGTGCGCCAGAGCGCCGTCAGAACGGCGTTGCCGGTCTGACCGTTGCCAAGAACGACGTCCGAGGTGCCCCTCTCTTCCCAACCCGCGAACAGATAGCCGACGCGCTGCGGGATCGGAACCGCCAGCGAGGACGCGGACGTATAGCCGGTCGGCGTCGACGCGCCCGCGGGCCAGGACCCGCCCTTCAGCCGGTACGTGACCGTATACCGCGTCCACTTTGCCGTAAACCGGACGGCTGCGTCCCCATTGGTTCGAAGATTCTTAAAGGCAACCCCCGGGATGCCCGACAGGCTCTGTACGCCGGTACCGCTCTTCGCCCGCCCAGCCGCGTCCCACCAGGTCCAGGCGGCATCGGCGGTTAGGCCGGTGATGTCCCAGCCGGCAAAGTCGTAGCCGTCCCTCGTCGGCGGCAGAACCTCAAAGGTTTCGCCGAAGCTGGCCATATCCGGGTTGGCCTCGCTGCCGGTTCCGCCTTTATAATCATAGGTAATCCCGTAGCCAATGGGCTTCCAGAGCGCCGTGAACGTGACCGTTCCGCCCAGATGGTTCAGGTTGCAGAGCTTCTGCGCCCCGGTCCGCGCGACATCCGCCGGCCCCCTCCACTCCTCTCCCTGCGTAAATTTCGAATGGGTCGTGTCGGAGAGGCCCGTGATCTTCCATCCGTCAAAGACATATCCGGTCGGCGCGTTCAGATAAGCCCTCGTCACAAAGAGAACCCCCGAATATGTGGAGCCGTACCGCCCAAAGCCGTTGTAAACCTCCGTCGGGGGCCGGTAGCCGCTCTGCCAGCTTCCCCCGTTCAGCCTGTAAACAATGCGGCAAAGCTTCGGGTCCGCCCAGCGTGCCCGGAAGATTACCTGCCCGCCCGCTTCCGCCAGGTTTTTAAAACCGGTGGCCCCGGTCTGTTCGATCCCGTCCGCCGTCGTCGTGTTCGACCACATATAGACTCCGTCCTCGTACTGCCCGTAGGAATGTGTCTGTCCCTCGGTCAGCCCTTCGATCTTCCAGCCCATGAAGGCCTTATTGTCCTGCCTGGGGATCGGCACTAAGAAGGCTTTACCGACCTGGACCGAGGTCGGCGGAGCCGTCGACGAGGCCGGGAACGCGCCGCCTCGCAGCTCATAGCTGACACTGTAGGCGGCCGCTCCGGCAAGTCCCCTCGAATCCTCGGCGGGTTCCCAGTCCGCCGCCTCCTCGATCACCAGCGGCCGGCCTTCCTGAAAAACGAAACCGTCCATCCTCCCGGGTGCGCTTTTCGTGTCTTCGTCGCCGGAGCTCTCCACCGCGTCTCCGAAGCCGGCGGGCAGCTCCGGGCCGGTCTGTCCCTCCGCGTCCCCAAAATCCCGCGCCGCGCCTCTTCCGGCCGTCCGCCCGCGCTGATAATCGTCCACATAAACAATCTGCATGAGCGGCGCGCTTTTATAATCTCCAAGCGCTTCATCCCACTCATATACGTCAAAGGCCGTTCCGGAGGGGAAGCCGGAGGCCGGATCGATCTCCGCGCCGGTCGCGCCGTCCTTTTTTCGGAGAACGATCTCCGCTTCCGGATAATTCACCACCGTAAAAACGCTTTCCTCCGTCTCCGGCCGGCCGTCATCACCGATCACAAATTCGCCGCTTGCCGCCGGATCCAGGTGAAAGCCCGCCGGCGCGGCGGTCTCCTCGTAGCGCCAGACACCCGGCCGGAGCCGGTACGCCGACGCCTCGCCGCTCTCATCCGTCACCAGACGCCGTTCGTCACCCTCGCTTTCCGTGCCGTCCGCCTTGCGCGAGAGCCTGAAAACCGCTCCCGAAAGCCGGCTGCCTTCCTCGTCCACCTTGCGGATCGTGACATGGTTTGGCTCATTTTCAAAGGAAAGCCGGATCGGGCCGTCCTCGTCCTCCTGCGGAACCTCCGGGATTTCGATAAACCTTTCACGGGTATCCAGGATATATCCCGGCGTTGCCGCCGTCTCCACGACCTTGAACTTTCCCCCGTTATTCGTTTTCCACCGAAGCTTCACGGGCAGCCCGGTCTTTTCGCTGACAAAGGCTCCGTCCCGGTAAATGATCTTCGCGTAGGGCACGGTCCGATAGCTGTCGCCGCCGTCGATGGACGAATACACGTTGAACACCGTTCCCTCCGGAAACGCCGTCGAAAAATCTCCCGCTTCCGGGGCCGTATCCGTCTTCGTGATCTCCAGCGTCCGGGACGGCTCGTTCCGGACGACCGTAAGCTCCGCCGAAACCTTTCCGTCAAGACTCCCGTCGTCTCGGACCGTGAAGGAAAAAACCATGTCCAGCGGCTCATACCAGTCGGAGGAAACGCCGGTCTCCCGGATTTCGTAGCGCCCGGAAGGAAGTTGGGCAAATGTCAAAAGCCCGTCGTCTCCGGTCCACGCTGAGGTCCCGCTCTCCGTCAGGCAAAGCTCACTCTCCTGCCCGCCGGCTCTGGCGACAATGGTCTTTCCAAGGAGCTCCCTGTTTTTCGTCCAGATGGTAAACTCCGCCTTCAGCGGGGTCTCCCCGTCCGCCGCAACCTTTTTCATGGGGATCTCATTCTCCGGGTTTACCGCCGAAATCCTCGCGCTCTGCCGGTCCACGGCATTGGCCGGCAGCGTCGTGTCAAAAACAACCTCCTTCGACCAGCGCCGCCCGACATTTGCCGAATCCGGATCCATCGTATTGACGTAGCCCTCCGGCGGTGAGACCTCCACCACCTTGTATCGGCCGTCGTTTCTCCGTCCGTAAACCGCCGCCGCGCGCTCGCCCGAAAGGATCGGCAGGAAGTCCGACGTATACGTACCGTCGCCATTGTCCGTCAGATAATACGCACTTGCTGTATGTTCCAGAAGGCCTCCCTGTGCCTTTTCCGTATAATATTGGAAAGCCCCTTTCGAATAATCGGCCTTCGCGCTGTCATATTCCCGGACAAGGAACTTTGCGCCTTTGAGCGGCCGGCCGTAAGGATCTTTTTTCGTAACTGTTATCACCCCGTAGGCCGGATCCGGCGGATTCTGCGCGGCCTCGTCCGGATTGATGAGGTACGGCCTGTCCACCGGCGTCCTCGCGCCCAGCGTAAAATCCTTTTTATAGGCTCCGCTGTAATTCTCCGGCGGCGCGGTCTCGACGACCCGGAACCCGCCGCCGTTTTTCTCCGTGACCAGGACCGGCAGCTCCCCGGCCGCCCGCGCGTTTCTTCCATATACATACAGGCGCTCGGCGGCATCGTACTTCATCACGCCGAGACGCTGGAGACGGCCGTCCGCTTTCACGACGGCATACACGACAAATTCCGCGCCGGCGACCGGCTGTCCGGTTTTTTTGTCGATTTTCCGGAGACATACCGTGTACTCATGACGGTTTTCCACGGTTTTCTGCCAGATATAGCCCCAGGTTTTTCCCTTTTCTTTCTTTGCCTTCGCGGACCAGCGGGCTTCGCCGACCGTTCCGTAAGCCAGAAAGGCTTCATGTCCCTCCGAAAGATAGTCATAATCTGCCGGGAGGCATGTCTCCTCGAGCTTGAATTTTCCCGTCGGGTTCGCTGCGTCGGCGTAGATCGTGCCGGAGCAAAAGCGCTCCAGGGTACTGTCGTACCGAAGCTTTTCCCTTTCCACGTAGCGGCTGCCGTTCCAGACCGAAAGCGTGAACTCCACCCCGGACGCGTCCGTGAGAAGCTTGCCGAATTCGTTCACTTTTTTAATCACGACGCGGCAGTGGCCATAGCCGTCGTTTCCGACCTCCGCCGTCACGTCCTTATTGAGGAGGGCGATGTTGTCGGTGCTTTCGTGTTGAAGCTCCGGCAGAATCATATGCCGGCCCGCCTGAACCTCCTTCAGATAATAGGTGCCTGCGGGAAGGGTAACGGGCCCGGCGTCGCCGTTTTTATCCGTCCGGATCGTTTTGACCTTTTCGTCCGTTGCCGCGCTGCGGATCTCGAAGGTCGTCTCCAGATCATAATCGC
>CACZBB010000031.1 GCA_902779245.1 uncultured Lachnospiraceae bacterium
GGTGTTTCTTCAGAATGAATACTCGGTTCTGGTATAGACGGGGATTTTGTGGTAAGATGGTAGGCAGAGTGGTTTTATAGTTAACGACAAATTTTTCTTACTCTGAAAACCTCATCGCCCGCAGGGCGATTAAATTCTGGGATGCCAAATGCGCTCCCGGTTTTTGTTCCTTGTGGTACGCTGAATATACAGCGCATGCAGGTTTACTTTCAAATAAACTATGCACACAATCCTGTTTTTGTGCTTATATTATGGAAGAAATATTTACGGAGGTGCGGGTAATGATCAACATTTGCTCGGAGGTTTTTGCGAAAACGAAGGATGGCCGGGAGGTTGTCCGGTATGAAATGAAAAATGCGAACGGGATGGCCGTCAGGCTCCTGAGCTATGGCTGCATCGTGCAGAGCATTCTGGTGCCGGACCGGAACGGAAGTCTGCGGGACGTGGCGCTGGGGTACGATACGCTGGAGGGCTACGAGAAAGGAAGCTGTTTCTTCGGGGCCTTCGTCGGGAGGTACGCGAACCGGATCCGGGGCGCGGAATTTACGCTGAACGGCCGTACGTATCAGCTGAAAAAAAATGAAGGCAGCAACCACCTGCACGGGAAGCTTTGCACGGAGGTTTTTGACGGAAGGATCGAAGGGGATTCGGTGATCTTCACAAAGCTGAGCGCTCCCGGGGACGAGGGCTATCCGGGAAATCTTAACGTGGAGGTCCGTTACACGCTGACGGAGGACAATGCGCTGGTGATCGCTTACCGGGCGGAGACGGACGAGGATACGGTGATCAACCTGACCAATCACTCCTACTTCAACCTGAACGGTCAGGATGGAAAAGATGTTCTTTCCCAGTGGCTCCGTCTCGACGCGGATGCTTTTACCGCGATGGATGCCGAGTCGCTGCCGACGGGAGAGATCCTTTCGGTGGAGGG
The DNA here is from genome assembly GCA_902779245.1 of uncultured Lachnospiraceae bacterium. Classification (GTDB taxonomy): domain Bacteria; phylum Bacillota; class Clostridia; order Lachnospirales; family Lachnospiraceae; genus Chordicoccus. The sequence continues at coordinate 932 of CACZBB010000031.1, forward strand.
GACACCGATGGATTTCCGGGAGGCAAAACGTATCGGCAGAGACATTGAGGCTGCGTATGAGCAGCTCCGCCTTGGCAGCGGCTATGATCATAATTTCATCCTTCGGGGAGAGGCGGGAGAGCTTCGGGAATTCGCCGAGGCCTTCAGCGAGGAGAGCGGGATCACGCTAACCTGCGGCACCACCCAGCCGGGCGTGCAATTCTACAGCGGGAATTTTCTTGACGCGGAGCCCGGAAAGGGCGGCGTGCGGTATCCTTTCCGGGGCGGCTTCTGCCTGGAGACCCAGCATTATCCCGACGCGCCGAACCATCCGGAATTCCCGACCACGGTGCTGAAAAAAGGAGAGGTGTACCGCGAGGATACCGTGTACCGGTTCGGTATCCGCTGACGGACGGAGTTGTCCGCCGCGCGGCCGGCAGCCCGCTTATGAGCGAGGCTTCTAAAAAATGGAGACGGGTGAGCGGTCCGGAGCGGACCGTTTGCCCGTCCCCTTCATTTTCGGGGAAACAATCACGCAGGATTGTTATTTGGCAGAAAAGCTTCTTTGATGATAAGATGGTAACGATAAAACCGTTAAGGAAGCCTGCGCTTATAATATAGAAGAAAGGGGTTTGGAAAATGGCGGTATTACCGATTTTTGGGCTGCTGGTCCTGCCGGATTCGACATTTGTCTATCGGACGGAGCTTTATAAGAATATGACCGGAAAGGAGCCGGTGCAGGATGAGCGGGTCGTCGTGATCGTTGCGCGGAAGGAGACGAAGCTGGGAGAGCTGAACAACGAGAATGTGTATCCGCTGGGCGTTTCGGGATATATTAAGGAAATAAGTCCGCAGGGGCTTTTGCATATCCGGCTCGTGCAGCGTGTCCATGTCGATGACATCACGATCCAGCCGGAGCGGCGGCTGGTGATCACGACCTCGCGCTGCCCGGACATTGAGGATATGGACGAGGAGGCGGCGAAGGAGCGTGTCGCCCGCGTGAAGGAAGAGCTCCTTGCGATGAGCAAAGAATTTGAGTGGGGGCCGCTTCTGGAGGCCTTTGCCAGGACGTGGCGGAGCCTCGAGGATATCGGCTCGGCGCTTTCTCCCTGGATGAATATCCCGAACGAACGGTTTTACGCGCTTCTGGCCGAGGACAGCCAGCGGGCGAGATTTGACGCGCTGGAGGCGATGATCTACGAATATGTCGAGCTGACCCGCGCCCGCGTGAAGGTGCAGAGCGAGGAAAAGGAAAATCTGCGCAACATGCAGCGGGAGCAGGCGCTCCGCAAGCAGATCGAGTATCTCCAGAAGGAGCTGGATGAGATGCACCCGGAGGAGGTCAGCGGCATCCGCCGGCTGGAGATGAAGATCGGGGAGGCCGGGATGAACGACCTCGCGCGGAAGGAGGCGGACAAGGTCATCGGCCGTCTGAAGGCCGAAGGCCCGCACAGCGCGGAGGTCGGTCTGCTCACGGATTATCTGGAATTCCTCACTTCGCTGCCGTGGAAGAAGGCGGAGCCGAAGCGCATAGATCTTTCGGAGGCGGAGAAGATCCTCGACGCGGACCATTTCGCGCTGGAGAAGGTGAAAAAGCGTATTCTGGAGCAGCTTGCGGTCATGCAGCTGCGGAAGCGGCAGTCCGGCTCGATCCTTGTTTTTGTCGGAGCTCCGGGCACGGGAAAGACCAGCATCGGCCAGAGCATCGCGCGGGCGCTGGGCCGGGAATATGTGCGCGTCAGCCTCGGCGGCGTCCGGGATGAGGCGGATATCCGCGGTCATCGGCGCACCTATATCGGCGCGATGCCGGGGCGGATCGTCGACGGCATCCACAAATGCGGCGTTTCGAACCCCGTCATGGTGCTGGATGAGGTGGACAAGCTTTCCGTCTCCTACAACGGCGACCCGGCCAGCGCGCTCTTGGAGGTGCTGGATCCGGAGCAGAACAGCAATTTCACGGATCACTATCTCAATGTTCCGTTTGATCTTTCGGACGTGCTTTTTATCTGCACGGCCAACAGTCTGGACACGATCCCGGAGCCGCTCTTAAACCGCATGGAGGTGATCCGGTTCCAGGGCTATACGCCGATCGAAAAGCGGGAAATCGCCATCCGGCATCTTCTGCCGAAGGCCCGGGAGGAGGCCGGGCTTTCCGAGGACGACCTGTCGGTTTCCGAGGAGATGATCACGGAAATCATTGAGGAGTATACCCGCGAGGCAGGTGTCCGGGGACTGAAAAAACGGCTCGACGGCATCTGCCGGGGCGCGGCCGTAAAGCTCGTCCGCGGCGGGGAGCCTCCGGTCCTCGTGACAAATGAAAACCTTCGGGAGCTTCTGGATATGCCGCCGGTCCGCAAAAAGCTGGTAAAGGAATCCGCCTCGCCGGGCGTGGTGACGGGGCTTGCGTGGACGTCCGCCGGCGGCGACGTCCTGTTCATCGAGACCCGGCAAATGCCGGGTACGGGGAAGCTGCTGATCACGGGGCAGCTTGGGGACGTGATGAAGGAGTCGGTGCAGATCGCGCTGAGCCTTACAAGGACGCTGATGCCGGAAAAGGCCGGAGAGCTGGAGAAAACGGATATTCACGTACATGTTCCGGACGGCGCCACGCCCAAGGACGGGCCTTCCGCGGGCATCACGATCTCGACGGCGCTGGCCTCGCTGCTTACCGGTATCCCGGTGAGCCCTTCGGTGGCGATGACCGGGGAGGTCTCACTCCAGGGCGGGGTCAACCCGATCGGCGGCCTGCCGGAGAAGCTGATGGCCGCCCAGCGCTCGGGGGTCAAGCAGGTCTTTATCCCGGAGGAGAACACGGACGACCTGAAGGACGTCGCCGGGGAGGTGCTTTCGCAGCTGGAGATCCTCCCGGTGAAGACGGCGGAGGAGGTCTTCGAAAGACTCGGGCTGCTTTCGTAAAGCCGGAACAGGCGCCTGCGGTCAATGTAATGTAATGTATTCTTTCTTTGAGAGAGGACAGAATAAAAAGGGTAATGTCTTCTTTTAAAAACAATGTCAATTTATTTATTCTTTATACTTTTTTTAAAGATGGGCAAAAAGACGAAATTTACCCGTTGCGGATAAGGTAAAATGACTAAAAAAATATATGAATGTTATCGAAACTTGTCGAAAAATACAAATAGCAAACAAAATACGACATTTATCTATACAACATTTTGATATAGTGGAGTACAGTAAAGTCAGTCTCAACACGGACGGACATCAGTATCTGTCAACACACAAAAAAGGAGGAAACATAATGAAACTGAAAAGAATTGCAGCAACTCTGCTCGCGTCGGCGATGGTAGTCGGACTTGCAGCCTGCGGCGGCGGAAGCTCCAGCAGCAGCGGCGGCACCGCGTCCACCGGGTCCGGCGGCACGAAGCCCTCGGCCGGCGGCAGCCTCACCATCAACATCTGGGATTCCAACCAGCAGGCCGGTCTGCAGGAAATCGTTGACGACTGGTCGAAGACTTCCGGTGTTTCCGCGAAGATCGAAGTTGTCGACTGGGACAACTACTGGACGCTCCTCGAAGCCGGCGCCAGCGGCGGCACGATGCCGGATGTTTTCTGGATGCACTCCAACACCGTCCAGAAGTACATGGAGAACGACATTCTCCTTGACCTCACGGACTATGTAGCCAAAGACAGCTCGATTGACATGAGCAAATATTATGAAGGCGTCGTAGAGCTTTACACCCGCAAGAGCGACGGCAAGACCTTCGCGCTTCCGAAAGACCATGACACCATCGCGCTCCTTTACAACAAGGCCATCTTTGATAAGTACGGCGTCTCCTATCCGACCGAGGAGTGGACTTGGGAAGATATGTATGAAGCTGCCAAGAAGATCACCGAGGAGTCGAAGGGTGAAGTCTATGGCATGGCGATGAACACCTCCAACAACCAGGATGGCTGGTACAACCTGATCTACAGCTACGGCGGCAAGGTTATCACCGACGATCATAAGGGCACCACGATCGGCTCCGCCGAGTCCAAGGCCGGCATGGAGATGATGCGCAAGCTTCTCTCGGTCGGCGCTCCGCAGTCTGTCGTTGCCGAGACCGGCACGGACTCCCTGTTCATGTCTTCGAAGTGCGCGATGATCACGCAGGGTTCCTGGATGATCAACACCTTCTACAAGGCTGAGAACCATGCGGATTATTACTGGAGCCTTCTTCCGTACGCCGACCTCAACGGCAACGGCAAGTGCGAGAAGGAAGAGCGCTGGTCCGCTTACAACGGCCTCGGCTGGGCTGCCTGCGCGAAGACCAAGAACCCGGATGCCTGCTACAGCCTGATCGCTTACCTCTGCTCCGAAGCCGGACAGAAGAAGCAGGCCGAGCTCGGCGTCACCATGGGCGGCATGAAGGGCATCTCCGATTCCTTCTCCGGCGCTTTCAAGGGCATGGATGTTTCCGCGTTCATCAAGGCTGAGGATTACAGCCTGTACTTCCGTCCGTATACCCGCAATACCACTGTCTGGGAGGATGCTCTCCAGCAGAAGGGCGCTTTCCTTGATCCGTGGCAGGATCCGACCGACGCCGACCTGATGGCGAAGGCCTGCGACAATGCTCAGAAGATCATTGAGGATGCGATTGCGGCTGAATAATTGCTGATTCACTTTTGAAGCGGCGGGGATATAGTGGCTGCCCCGCCGCTTTGCCCATGAATAGAGGAGGGGATTTTCAATGAAAAAATCCAAAATGACCGCCAGGGCAAAGAATGAGGCAATTTGGGCGTGGTGTTTTATCCTTCCGACAATCCTCGGTCTTGTGATCCTCAATTTTTACCCTGTCTTCAACACGATTTATCAGTCCTTCTGCAAGACGGGCGACTTCGGTCGCGGCAATGTCTTTGTCGGGCTGGCCAACTATCAGGCAGTCCTGACGGCGGGAGAGACCTGGCATTCTCTTTGGAACACGATTAAATACGCGATCATCGAGGTGCCGTTCGGCGTGATCATTGCCATGGTCCTTGCGGTTTTCCTGAACAAGAAGCTCAAGGGAACCTCGGTTTTCCGCACGATCTTCTTCCTGCCGATGGTCTGCGCCCCGGCGGCGGTTGCCATGGTCTGGAAGTGGCTGTACAACCAGCAGTTTGGTCTCATCAACAATATTTTCCACACCAACGTGGCCTGGATCTCCGATCCGAAGATCGCCTGGATCTCCATCGGCGTCATCGGCGTATGGTCCGTCATCGGCTACAACATGGTTCTTTTCATCTCCGGTCTTCAGGAGATCCCGGGCGATTATTACGAAGCGGCCTCCATCGACGGCGCTACCGGCGTCAAGCAGTTCTTCCACATCACGGTTCCGCTTCTTTCCCCGACGACCTTCTTCATTGTCCAGACCCGTCTGATCGGCGCCCTGACCATCTTCGACCTTATGTTCATGGTCATGGACAAGACGAACCTGGCGCTTGAGAACACGCAGTCCATCGTCTACCTCTTCTATACCTACGCCTTCACGAACGGCAACAAGGGCTATGGCGCGACAATCGTCATCGTCCTCGTGGTGTTCATCATGCTGGTGACTGTCATCATGCAGCAGGTGGAGAAGAAGCTGGTTTATCATCCATAAGGAGGGGGGAGAGATATGGAAAGCGCAAAAAGAGCGGACCTTGTCCGTAAAATCATCATTTACGTGATCCTGGTCATCATGGCCTTTATCATGCTTGTTCCCTTCGCCTGGATGATCCTGACAGCCGTCAAGACCAATCAGGAATCGATCTCCGTCAACCCGTTCTACATTTTCCCGCAGAGCGGCTGGCACTGGGAGAACTTCGCGGAAGTCTGGAAGAGTTACAACTTCCTCGTCCTTTATAAGAATACGCTGCTTATGATCTTCTTCCGCGTCGTCTGCGCGTGCCTGACCGCCACCATGGCCGGCTACGCATTCGGCCGCCTGAAATTCCCGGGCAAGAAGGTGATGTTCGCCCTGGTCCTCATCCAGATGATGATCCCGGCGCAGATCTTCATTATCCCGCAGTACCTCATGGTTTCTTCTCTCGGCTGGCTCAACACCGTGGCCGGTCTTGTGTTCCCGGGTCTTGTCACCGCGTTCGGTACCTACCTGCTGAAGACCGGTTATGAGGGACTTCCGAAGGATCTTGAAGAAGCGGCCGCCATCGACGGCTGTAACGTCGGTCAGCGGTTCCTGCATATCATGATGCCGCTCACGAAGTCTTCGATGGTCTCCCTCGGCATCTTCACCGCCCTGTTCGCGTTCAAAGACCTGATGTGGCCGATGATCGTCTGCACGAATTCCGCGACGACGACCCTGTCCGCGGGCCTTGCGAAGATGCAGGGACAGTACGGCAGCGATTACCCGACGATGATGGCTTCCGCCGTTCTCGCGGTCATCCCGATGATCGTCATTTACGTGATCTTCCAGAAGCAGTTCGTGGAAGGTATCGCGACCTCCGGCGGCAAGCTTTGATGGACATAAGAAACACGCAAAGGCATATGACGTAATCAGCATCTGCCGGAGATAGTGGCAGAAAACACTATCTCCGGCATTTTTTTACACAGATTTGCGCGAAAAAGCTTCATGCGCGTCCGGCCAAAGCACCATAGGCAAATTCCGTGAAGCCCTTCCCAAGGCGGCCGCAACCGTAAATCTTTGGAAAAAAATGCCGGAGGATCATAAACGGCGGGATCGCGGCCGCGCGAAGGCGGCGCGACGCCGGTCCTTTAGGGCAAATGTGTTTCTCGGGTATAAATAACCCTGCATCATCAATCGTTCGGCAAAAAAACACAAAGAAAGGGGAAGGGACGTGAAAAATAATCCTGTTGAGACAGTCGGTGTGTTTGAGAATATTAACCACTTGAATGAGCAGGAGAAGGAAGACGGAGAACCGCCAAGGACAAAACTTTATGAAACCAGCCGTTACCGATGTCTGGTCTACCGGGAAAAACAGACAGATGACATCTATCTGACGCTTTGCGGCATCGAGAAGTGTCTGCCGGGGTATCGGTTCAACGCGGAAGACCGTACGGGTTTTCATCTGCATGTGATCCTTGCCGGTAAAGGGATCCTTTCCGTGGAGGGCAAACAGATCGCTCTGAAGGAAGGCCAGATGTTCGTGACAAAGCCGGGCGAGGCCACCTGGTACCGGGCGGACGAGAAGGAGCCCTGGGAATACTGCTGGATGGCGTTTGACGGGAATCTCGCGGAGAGGTACGTGAAGGAGGCGGGATTTGGTCCGGGAACGAACTGGCGCAATTGCCAGCAGGATTACCGAAGGTACGGGGCGCTGGTCCGATGGATCCTGGACAAGCCGGAGATGACGCTCGCGAACGATATTCATCGCCTGGCCACTTTGCTGAAGTATATCGCCACCGCCGTTGAGGACAACCAGATGAGCACGGGGGCCGAGCGGCACGTGAAGACCGATTATATCGACACCTACGTTGAGTACGCCGTGAATTATATCCGCGCGAATTTCTCAACGGCAAAAGTTAGCGACGTCGCACATTATATCGGGATTCACCGAAGCTACCTGACGAGCATTTTCCGGAAAAAGCTGGGAGTTTCCCCGCAGGAGTATCTGATGCAGGTCAAGCTGGAAAAGGCCAAGCAGCTCCTTCTGGATTCGCAGGCGCCGGTGCAGGAGGTTTCCCAGATGGTCGGGTACGAGAATCCGCTGACGTTTTCGAAAAGCTTTAAAAACCGTTATGGCCTGAGCCCAAAAGCTTTCCGCCTGGAGCATACCGCGAAGAACGAATAAAGACCGCCGCGGCTCTGCAGCCGGATGGCGAACCGCAGCCTCGAGCTTCGCGTCCCGTGAAGCTCGAGAATAAGTAAGAAGCTCAAAACCGTTTTATAAGAGTGAGGAATCAACATGAGCATTATTTTTGATGAAGCTAAAAGGATGATCACCCTTTCGACAAAGCACTCGACCTATCAGATGAAAGCCGATGACTACGGATACCTCTGGCATCTGTATTATGGCAGCCGTGCGGATGGGCAGGACTTTTCTTATCAGTATCTCGGGCAGGATGTCGGCTTTTCCGGGCAGCCCTATGAGGAGAAGGACAGCCGGCTGATCTCTCTTGACACGACGCCACAGGAGTATCCTTCCTTCGGCGTCGGCGATTACCGGCTTTCCGGCGCGGAGGTCGTGAATCCGGACGGCAGCCGCTGCCTGAGCTTCCGCTATGTCAGCCATGAGGTGCGCAACGGCAAATACAGCATTCCCGGGCTCCCCGCGTCCTACGATCAGGACGGCATCGCCAAAACGCTGGTCATCACGCTCAAGGATCCGTCATCGAAGCTAGGCGTTCATCTGTACTACGGCGTTTTCGAGGAGCTTGATATCATCACCCGCGCAGCGGAGTTCTTTAACGAGGGCGAGGGGACGATCGTTCTCGAGCGCGTTTCCTCAGCCGTGCTGGACCTTCCCTTCGGCAAATGGGATCTGATTCATTTCCACGGACGGCATTGCATGGAACGGCAGTTCGGCCGCGCGCCGATGGGGCATTTCATCACGGAGATCAGCTCCGGGAGAGGCATGTCCAGCCACCAGCACAATCCGTTTGTCATTCTTTGCGACAAAGAGGCGACCGAGGACCGGGGCGATTGCTACGGCATGATGCTGATGTATTCCGGCAACTTCGAGGCGAAGGTCGAGCGCAGCCAGATGGAGGATCTGCGCGTCGCGATGGGCATCGGCAGCAAGGGCTTTGCCTGGAACCTCGCTCCAGGAGAGAGCTTCTTTACGCCGGAGGCGATCCTCTGCCACGCGGACGGCTTCGCTTCTTTAAGCCACCGCTACCACCGGTTCATCCGTCACCATGTCACCCGCGGCAAATATCACCTTGCGCACCGCCCGGTGCTTGTCAACAGCTGGGAGGCCACGTATTTTGATCTGGACGAGGACCGGCTGGTCGCCCTCGCGAAGGAAGCGGCAGACCTCGGGATCGAGCTTTTTGTCCTGGACGATGGCTGGTTCAAGGGCCGCAAGGACGACAACGCAGGACTTGGCGACTGGTTTGATACGCCGGACCGTCTGCCCCATGGCCTTGGCAGCCTGATCTCGAAGATCCGCGCGCTTGGCCTGAAATTCGGCCTCTGGGTCGAGCCCGAGATGGTCAATGAAGACTCGGATCTGTACCGGGCGCATCCGGACTGGGCGCTTTCGGTTCCGGGAAGGCTCCCTGCGATGGGCAGAAACCAGCTGGTCCTGGATCTTTCCCGGAAGGATGTGCAGGAATATCTGTACGGAGCGCTTAAGCGGCTTCTTACGGAGCATGAGATTTCATATATTAAGTGGGACTTCAACCGGTGCCTTGCGGACGTCTATTCTCGGCTTCTCCCGGCCGAGGCTCAGGGCGAGGTCGCCCATCGGTTCGTTTTGGGTCTGTACGGCCTGCTGGAGCGCCTTGTGAACGAGTTCCCGGACGTTCTTTTCGAGGGCTGCGCGGGCGGCGGCGGACGTTTCGACGCCGGCATGCTGTACTACACGCCGCAGATCTGGTGCTCGGACGACACGGACGCGATCCCGCGGATGCGGATCCAGCACGGAACCTCCTTCGGTTATCCGGTGAGCGCGATGGGCTCCCATGTCTCGGCGGTACCCAACCATCAGACCGGGCGGCCGACGCCGCTGGATACGCGAGGCGTCGTGGCGATGTCCGGCGCGTTTGGCTACGAACTGGATCTTGGAAAGCTGACCGATGCCGAGAAGGAGGAGGTGCGCGACCAGGTGCGGATGTTCCGAGAGGACGAGGCGCTGATCCACGGCGGCAATTATTACCGGCTCACCAATCCCACGGAGATCGGATATTTCACGGCGTGGGAATTTGTGTCGGAGGACAAGAACCGGGCGCTGGTGAATCTGGTCATGGACATCGCGCAGGCGAATTCTTTCCCGCTTCACATCCGGCTTAAAGGTCTGGATCCGAAGGCGGTCTACCGCATCGAGGAGGCGGACGGAACGTATACCGGGGCCGCGCTCATGTATGCGGGCTACAGCTATCCGAGAGTTCTCGGCGATTACCCGAGCGCTCAGATCCATCTGACAAAGATCGAATAAGGAGGCGTTGCTTTGGGACGGCTGAGCGACTGGTTTGCGCGTGAAAAGAAAAAAGTCGGTGCAATGCCCAAAAAGCAGGCGGTCAGATATATCTGGGATTATTACAAGCTCTGGCTCATCTCCATTACGGCGATCCTCGCAATCATCATATTTGTCATCGTGCGGCTTGTCACGAACATCCCGGAAAACTGGCTCTACGTGGTATTTGCCAATACCCGTGCGGAGGCCGCGACGGGATCGCAGCTCTGGAAGGATTTCGAGGAGCGCCAGGGGTATGACCTTAAGAAGAAAAATCTGATCTTTGACGATGCCTGTTATTTTGATTTTCTGAAAAATGAGGCGCGCGGGAATAACTATTTCAACGCTTTTGTGGCTCTCGTGGAGACGGGAACGCTGGACGCGATCACCATGGAGCCGGATTCCCTCGCGGCGCTGGGACAGACCGGAAGGCTCCTTGACCTTAGAGTGGATCAATCCTACGGGATCATGAAGAAATACGAGGACCGGTTCATCTATTACACGCCGCCGGAGGGCTCCGGCTATGATGAGCCGATCCCGGTGGGGATCGATATCAGCGACAGCCTTCTGGTTACGAAATATCATCTCTATTCGGAAAAATGCGCCCTCGGGGTCGGAGCGGCCTCAAAAAATATCGAGGCGGTCGATGACTTCCTGCAGTTTGTTCTGGGAGGGTGAGGCAGATGGCGGAACTATTAAGCGGTTTTTTCAGCAACGAGAGTACCTTCGGGCGGATCATGAACAAAGCCTGGATCATGATCGTCAGCAGCTTTCTCTTTGCGGTCTTCTCGCTGCCGGTGATCACGATCGGCGCGTCGTGGGCGGCGGTGAATCATGTGATGCTCAAGACCCTGCGCGGGGACGGAAGCATCAAGCCCTTCTCCCAGTTCTGGAAGGGCTTTAAATCAAACTTTAAACAGGCAACCATCGTGTGGGTTGTCACGGTGCTCCTCCTGGTGGCCGGATACTTCAATATCCGTATCTGCGAGCAGGCGGGGGGATTTATCGGGATGATGAAATACGGCGTGTACGCGCTGGGCATCGCGCTGGCCATCGTCGTCATTTATCTCTTCCCGACCATGGCTGCATTTGCCAATAATCTGAAAAACCTGATCCGAAACTCGATATATTTTGCGTTTCATAAGCCTCTGAAGCTGATCGTGATCCTGTTTTTCACGCTTTTCCCGATCTATCTGACGATCACGGATCCGCAGTTTCGACCGCTTTACGGCTTTATCTGGGTCACCTTCGGAACCGGCGCGATCGGGATGCTGACGGCGGCGCTCCTGCTTCCGGAATTTAAGCCGTACCTGCCGCTGGTGGACGCCTGCGGGGACTTTATTCTGGATGATGACGGCAATCCGATGATGCCCGGCCAGGAAAGCTCCGCGGCCGGAGCTCCGGAGGCGCCGGCGGAAAAGACCGACGCGGAGATTCAGGAAGAGATGAAGAAGCTTGGAATGTAAAGTATGCGGACCGATTTGACCTGCAGCAAAGGGTAACATATAAACAGCTACACGCAAAGGAATGTTTACGGTACTATGACCAGAAAAAGGAGAAAGGAGCTACAATGGTTGATCGTGCGATCTATGAGCTGGTAGACTACGCGGTTGAAAAGGGATTTGTTGCGGAGATGGAGAAAGCCTGGGCCGTCAATCAGGTTCTGGATGCTCTGCAGCTCGACGGAATTAAGGAGCGAGATGAAGCCTTTGCGGAGGGGAAGCTTTTTGGCTCGATGGAACCGGAGGGAAGGCTTGCGACGCTTCTGGATCTTCTTCTTGACGATGCGTATGCCCGCGGCGTGCTGAAGGAAAATTCGGTGGTTTACCGGGATCTTCTGGATACGGAGATTATGGGCCGTCTGACGCCGCGCCCGGCCGCCGTCGCGGAGAAGTTCTGGCAGCTTTATGAGAAGAGCCCGAAGGAGGCGACGGACTGGTACTACGGCCTTTCTCAGGACGTCAATTATATCCGCCGCGACCGGATCGCGAAGGATGTCCGCTGGAAGTCTCCGACGGAGTACGGCGAGCTGGATATCACCATCAATCTTTCGAAGCCGGAGAAGGATCCGAAGGCCATCGCGGCGGCGAGAAACCTTCCGGCCTCCGCCTATCCGCGCTGTCAGCTTTGCCTTGAGAATGAAGGCTATGCCGGTCGGCTGAATCATCCGGCCAGACAGAACCATCGGATCATTCCCATGACCATCAGCAACGCGCCATGGTTCCTCCAGTACTCACCCTACGTGTATTATAACGAGCACTGCATCTGCTTTAACCGGAAGCACACGCCGATGAAGATCGACCGGGCCTGCTTTGACAAGCTCCTTGATTTCGTGCATCAGTTCCCGCATTATTTTGTCGGTTCCAATGCCGATCTGCCGATCGTCGGCGGCTCGATTCTCGCGCATGACCATTTCCAGGGCGGCGGTTATACCTTCGCGATGGCGAAGGCGCCGGTGGAG
>CACZBB010000032.1 GCA_902779245.1 uncultured Lachnospiraceae bacterium
TCACCGGGTTCGCGCCCGGAACGCGTGTATGGATCGTCCGCCGCATCCGCTATCTGGACGGCGAGGCGCTGATCCTGGACACGAACTGGCTGGATCAGCGTATCGTGCCCGAATTCTCCACGGAGCACGCGGAAAAATCTCTGTATGATTATCTGGAGGGGGAGCTGGGCATCAACATCGTCACGTCCCTTCGACGGTTCACCGTCGATCCCTGCAGGCAGGCGGATTACCAGTATCTGAAGATGGGAGAGTATAACTGCGTCGCGCTTGTCTCCTGCCGCACCTTTAACGATGACGGCATTCAGTTCGAATACACCGAGTCCCGGCACCGGCCGGACCGCTTTATCTTCTTTACGCAGGCAAAACGATATACATAACACGACAACGTCGGCTCCTTCCCGGATGAGAAGGAGCCGCTTTTTTTGCATTTTAGTAAAACTGCACAAAAAGTCTCGGGGTTTTTAGGCGTTTTGATGTGCAGCTTTTTATTGACAAACATGATCAGATAAGAGATACTTGTTTTATAAAATTTGTTCGAACAAGTAACACGTAAATGAATCAACTTAATCAAACAATTTCAAAAGGAGGAATTTTATGGGAAAGTATTCAGAAGAGTCTGCTCAGCTTCTGAAACTTGTCGGGGGCAAAGAAAATATAAATGCGGTTTCACACTGCATGACCCGGATGCGTTTCGTTCTGAACGACCCGAAGAAGGCGAATATCCCCGGAATTGAGGCGATGAAGGTCGTCAAGGGCACCTTCACGCAGTCCGGACAGTTCCAGGTCATCATCGGAAACACGGTTTCACAGTTCTACAACGACTTTACGGCGGTCTCCGGCATATCCGGGGTCTCGAAGGACGCGGTGAAGGCAGCGGCCAAGAAGAACCAGAATCCCCTGCAGAGGATCGCGACGGTTCTCGCGGAGATCTTCGCGCCGCTCCTTCCGGCCATCATCACCGGAGGTCTGATCCTCGGCTTCCGGAATGTCATCGATTCCCTCTACATCTTCGAGGGCGGCCATACCCTGACCCAGCTCTCACAGTTCTGGGCCGGTCTCGACCATTTCCTCTGGCTCATCGGCGAGGCCGTCTTCCATGTCGGCATCCCCGTCGGCATCTGCTGGTCCATCATGAAGAAGATGGGCGGTACGGAAATGCTCGGCATCATTCTCGGCCTGACTCTGGTCTCCAGCCAGCTTCTTAACGCCTACAGCGTGGCCACCACCGCAGCCGAGGAAATCCCGAAGTGGAATTTCGGTTTCATCCAGGTCAACATGATCGGTTACCAGGCGCAGGTCATCCCCGCCATGCTGGCAGGCTTCGTGTTGGTCTACCTTGAAAAATTCTTCCGAAAAATCATACCCGCCGTCGTGAGCATGATCTTCGTGCCGTTCTTCTCCATCACGCTGGCCGTCATGGCGGCCCACTTCGTTCTCGGCCCGATCGGCTGGAAGATCGGCTCCTGGATTTCCGCCGTTGTCTACGCCGGCATCACCGGCCCGGTGAAGGTGCTCTTCGGCGCAATCTTCGGCTTCGCCTACGCGCCGCTGGTCATCACCGGCCTCCATCATATGACCAACGCCATCGACCTGCAGCTGGTGGCGGAATTCGGCGGGACGATGCTGTGGCCGATGATCGCTCTCTCGAACATCGCGCAGGGCTCCGCGGTTCTCGCCATGATCGTTCTTCAGCGGAAGAACGAGCGGGCGCAGGAGGTCAACGTCCCGTCCTGCATTTCCTGCTACCTTGGCGTTACCGAGCCGGCCATCTTCGGTGTTAACCTGAAGTATGTATTCCCGTTCCTCTGCGCCATGACCGGCTCTGCCGCGGCCGCCATCTTCTCCGTCATGACCGGCGTTGAGGCACTCTCCATCGGCGTCGGCGGTCTCCCGGGCATCCTCTCCATCCGCCCGAACAAGATGGCTCTCTTTGCCATCGCCATGGTCATCGCCATCGCCGTCCCGTTCATCCTCACGTTCATCCTCGGCCGAGCCAAGGGAATTGACAAAGAGGTCGTGAAGGCGGATGAGGACGGGGCGGATGAGAAGCAGGCGGCTGCCGAAGCGGGTCCGATCGAGCTGAAGGCGTTCCTCTCCGGCAAGACCGTGGAAATCTCCAAGGTTCCCGATCCGGTCTTTGCCTCGGAGACGCTTGGCGAGGGCATCGCCATCGAGCCCACGGACAATGTCGTGGTCGCCCCGGCGGACGCGACGATCAGCGCGGTTATGGAGGGAAGCTGGCATGCCGTCGGCTTTACCCTGGCCAATGGCGTGGATGTCCTCATTCATGTCGGGCTGGATACGGTCAGCATGGACGGCGACGGCTTCCAGTGCCATGTGCAGCTTGGCGACAAGGTCAGGGCCGGCGATAAGCTGATCACCTTCGATCCGAAGAAGGTGCGGGCGGCCGGACATCCCTGCATCACGATGATGGTCTTCACGGATCCGCAGGAGAAGGCCTTCCGGTTCAACGAAAATGTTGAGGTGAAGGCCGGCCAGGATCTCGTGGCCACGGTTCTGTAAGCAGCCGGAAAACCATGTTTCCCGCCGCGTGGAGAACGGCCGGCAAACATTTCCAATACTTGTCCTCCCGATCTCCCGTGTCGGATTTTGACCGTCCGGCGCGGGAGATTTCCCCGGCAAAGGAATCATGGAAGCCGGCGTTCCCGTCCCGGCCGGGACGGCAGGCGCAGGGAAGCATCTGACAAATGTTATGGATGGTGCCCGCGATTTTGAAGAAAAGGGAAAACAGAATGAGCGAAGAGAAAAAATATTCTTTTAGGGACAGCACGGTTTATCAGATCTACGTAAAATCCTTCTGCGACTCGGACGGCGACGGGATCGGCGACCTGAACGGGATCCGGCAGAAGCTTCCATATTTAAAAAGTCTGGGCGTCGATTATATCTGGGTCACGCCCTTTTTCCCGTCTCCGATGGTAGATAACGGGTACGATGTCGCGGATTATAAGGCTGTAAATCCCATGTTCGGAACGATGGAGGACTGTGAAGCCATGATCCGCGAGGCCGGGGAGCTGGGGATGGGCTTCATGTTTGACATGGTGTTTAACCATACCTCCTCCGAGCACGAGTGGTTCAAAAAAGCCCTCGCCGGAGATCCGGAATATATGGATTATTATATCTTCCGCGACGGGAAGGACGGGCAGCCGCCCACCGACTGGATCTGCAGCTTCGGCACGAAGGCCTGGGAGTATGTGCCTTCCCTCGGCAAATGGTACCTGCATCTTTTTGACCCGGCGCAGCCGGATCTCAATTGGGAGAACCCGAAGGTGCGGGAGGAACTGAAAAATGTTATCCGTTTCTGGAAGGAGAAGGGGGTTAAGGGCTTCCGATTCGATGTCTTTAACCTGATCTCCAAGCCGGAGACCTTCGAAGGGCTTCCCGCCGGCAGCGCCCATACCTATTGCAAGGACGGCCGCCACGTCCACGAGTTTATCCGGGAAATCGTGACGGATACCGGCATCGAGGGCATGGTGACCGTCGGGGAGATGGCTTCCACGACGCTGGAGAACTGCATCCGGTACTCGAAGCCGGAAAACCACGAGCTCTCCATGTGCTTCAATTTCCATCATTTGAAGGTGGATTATAAGGACAACAACAAATGGGCGCTCATGCCGCCGGATCTGGCGCATCTGAAAGAGCTCTTTAAGTCCTGGCAGGAAGGGATGGCCGAAAGCGGCGGCTGGAGCGCGGTCTTCTGGTGCAACCACGACCAGCCCCGGGTCGTCTCCCGCTTCGGTGATGAGGGAGAGCTGTGGAAGCGATCCGCGAAAATGCTCGGCACCTTCATACATCTGCTGCGGGGAACGCCCTACATCTTCCAGGGCGAGGAGATCGGCATGACAAATGCAGGCTTCACGGATATCCGTCAGTACCGGGATGTGGAGACGCTGAATTACTATAAGATCCTGCTGGAGAAGGGAATTTCGAAGGAGGACGCGCTCGAGGTGTTCCGGAACCGTTCGCGGGATAACGGGCGGACGCCGATGCAGTGGGACGGCAGCCCGTATGCCGGCTTCTCGGAGGCGGAGCCGTGGATCGGCTTCCCGGAAAACCATACGCGGATTCACGTGGAGGGGGAGGAGACGGATCCGGATTCCATCCTCCACTATTATCGGAAGCTCGTCGCCCTTCGAAAGCGTTTCCCGATCATCGCGAACGGAGACATCCGTTTCCTCGAGACCGGGAACGAGAAGGTTCTGGGGTATGTCCGGGAGCTTGGTCAGGAAAAGCTCACGGTACTCTGCAGCTTTAGCCGGGATCCTGAAAAAATCTCTCTTGAGATCCCCGAGGGCTGGGCGCTGATCGACAACTACTTCCTCAAAAAAGGCGCCGGAGAGAGAGTCCTTCGGCCCTTCGAGGCGCTGGCGGTCCTGAGTTGAAATTATAGTTTCTGGTCACACAGTGACCAGAAACGAATCACAAAAGTTACGCGGTCGGGAATTTTTCCGGATCCTGCGCTTTTGCCCAGATCTCCCGCATATGCCGGACGGCCTCGCTGTCATCCGGGAGATTTCGAAAGTAACGATACCGGTCTTCCTCGGTGATCTTTCGGATCACCCGGCAGGGGTTTCCGGCGGCAACGCTCCAGGCGGGAATGTCCTTCGTCACGACGCTACCGGCGCCGATGACCGTGTTGTCCCCGATGCGGACGCCGGGCAGGATCACGACGTTTCCGCCGATCCAGACGTTGTTCCCGATCGTCACGTCGATTCCGTACTCATAGAGCGAGTTTCGCGCGGCCGGGTGGAGCGGGTGTCCGGCGGTATAAATGGCGACGTTCGGGGCGAGCTGGCAGTAGTCGCCGATCCGCACTTTGCCCACGTCCAGGATCGTGCAGTTGTAATTGGCGAAGAAATTCTTCCCGACTTCGATGTTTTTTCCGTAATCGCAGTAGAACGGCGGGTTGATCCAGGCGTTGTCGGACTTTCCGAGAAGCTCCTTAACAACGGCCTGAAGCCCCTTATAGTCCGAGCGGTCCATGGTGTTGAGCTTGTGGGTGAGCCGGCGGGCCGTGGCCTGCTCCTCCATGACGGCATCGTCCGTGATATACAGCATGCCGCTGTCTCTGCGCTCCTGATTTGTCATAAAGTGCCTCCTTTTCCATTTGCATTTTTTTCGTTACAGATCCTTACTCTAAAAGTACCATCGCCCGAAGGGTGATTAAATTCTGGGATGCCCGTTTACTCAAAGCTGTCTTTTCCGTAGTCGAAGCGGATGGACAGCGTTTTTTTGTAGGGGGCGTTTTCGGGAAGAGTCTTTACGTGGAAGCTGCCCCCGCGCCTGCTGAGAATATCGTAGGTGGTCATGAGGCCGATGCCGGTGCCGCCCTCGTCCGCGCGTGTCGTTTTCCGGCGTTTGCCATAGGCTTCGGCGACGGCGGGCGGGAAGGGAACGCCGGTGTCGGAGACCTCGATGCCGAAGATGTCGTCCCGAAGACCAACGTAGAGGAAGATTCGGTCCCCGCCGGCGGCAGCGGTCGCGTGCAAGGCATTCTCCAGCAAATCCGCGAGCAGGGTCACGAATTCGGACTCTTCAAGATTTTCGGGCACGAACTGCTTTACGGTTCCGTCGCTGACGACATCGAGGAAGATGCCTTCGCCGGCGGCCCGCTTCTGCATATAGGCAAGCTGGGTATCCGCGGAAGGGATACCGATCTTCGGCAGCGGCATCGCTTCCAGCTCGTAGCGCTTGACGGTTCCGGACCGGTCGGCGGCGAGGTCGCTCAGCTCCTTGCGCAGCGATGCGGCACGAGCGGCGAGTGCGGCCGGATCCGCCCGGGCGGAAGAACTCCCGCCGGAACCCCCGCCGTCCGCGTCCGCGGAGCCGGCAGCAGCGAAGGCCGGACCCGCGCCGGACACGTCGCCGGCAGCAGCGAGGGCCGGAACCGCGCCGGACACGTCGCCGGCAGCAGCGAGGGCAGGAACCGCGCCGGACACGTCGCAGGCAGCAGCGAGGGCCGAGAAACCTGCCAGCACCTCGTCGACGGAGAGCTGCATCCCCAGAAGGAGCTTGTTGTCGCGGTGCAGAAGAGAAGACAGCCGGTCGTTCTCGGACATCTGACGATGAAGATCGTTGGAAAGCAGCTGCATTTCACGTGCCCGGATGCGGTTCTGATACTCGCGGGTTATGCGGGAAAGGATCCAGACGAGAACGGCGATGCCCATGATCAGCACGAGAACAACGACCATGTACGCGGGACCGAGATATTTCTCGAAAGCCTTCGGGTGCTTAAAAATTTCTTTTATGCCGTCAGACATTAAAAGAGGACTGCCGCTTTGGCCCACGGCGGATCCGTCCAGGCCCTGGAGAAACGAGAAGATCAAAAGAAACAGAAAACCCAAAACGGCGCCGATGACATCAAGCCCTTTCGACTTGAGGTAAGGGAGACCATTTTTAAGGCGGGGCAGACGAAAGAAAAGATGAAGATAGATCTGCATCAAGATCGCGATCGCTCCTCCGAACAGATAATAGTGCCACTCCTCACGCTCGAAGACTCTCAGGAGCTGTGCCTGTACGAACGCAACCGGTATGATCGCGAGGAGATAAATAAACAGGGAAAAACCAAAAGAGAGCATGAGGATGAGAAAGGTTTCGGAAGCGCGTCGGCGATAAGTCACGAGGAGGAGCGGGAAGAGGCCGAGCGTGAACATGGGGCCGAGAAAATACGTGAAGACGTAATGCGTGAACAGGTGGGAGCCTAAGCTGATCGCCAGGCAGGCGAGGAGGAGCAGAAGCGTGCGGGAAAGCTTCGGCCGGGGAAGACGCAGAAAGCATCGGAAGGCTGTGACTGTGGCAAACAGAATTCCGGTGTCCGTGACGACATGGGGATTGGTGTACATGCGAGGGTCTCCGATCTTTGAAAATGGGGGTTACTTTTAAGTCTCGCGGTTCGGCTGCCGGAAGCTGCAGAACCCAAGAAAAAAGAACGAAAAACAACCGCCGGGAAGAAATATCCTGAAAACGGTAAATGCGGTCTACTGAAACCATCAACGATTTTGATGGAGGAGGTGAGCTGCATGTCGATCTGGGAATTTTTATGGTGGATAATTCATGGCGGAAACTGACCGGCAATCCTTGAATCGGGTACTTTACGCCTCCTCGTCCCGGAGACGTCCGGCGTAGTGGTAGAGGAACTCCGAGAGTGTCGGGACGCCCTTGGCGGAGCTTACGCGGGCGGTGTAGTGCTCGTAGAGGTCTTCAATGGGCGTCCGCCGCCAGGCGGAGGCGATGGCGTTCTGCATGGCCCGCTCGACGGCCGGGGCCGCTTTCTGATGGCGGCTTGCGAGCACGGCGGGAACGTTGGGGGAAGGGGTGTCCACGAGAAGGAGGATCCCCTCCGTAATATATTCGTACCCGACGGCTTTGGGAGAAATGCCGACAAGATCAAGCTCCCGGTGAATGCGCTGCACGAGACGGCGGCGCCGGCTGTCGGGACTCTCCGCGGGGGGAAGTCCCGGCGCATTATCCTTCGTCTCCTTCAGGATGATCTCCCGCATCATGGCGAGGAATTCCACGGCCTGCGCGTCCCGGTAATCCTGCTGGTGCTTCGAGAGAATGAAGTCCGCTCCGAGCTGCCGCGCGGATTCGTAGGTCAGGCGGCTCGTATTGTTGGTCGTTACGAGGACGTAGGGCTGGCGCCTCGGCGGATGGTTTCTAAGGCTCTGCAGGACAAAAAGCCCGTTGCCCGCACCCTCGTGAAGCTCCAGATCCAGAATCAGGGCATCCGGGAGAAGCTCGTGGATGAGCGTGACCGCGTGGGCCGAATCGTTGGTCGTGCCGACAAGACGCATATCCGTGCGGTCGGCACATGCGTCCCGGATGGCGGCGGCGGTCGTTTCGTCGTCTTCGACAAGGAGAACAGTCAGGGTTTTTTGCATGAGGCACCTCCGTTTCGGCGGTCATCTGGAGAATCCTACTGATAATGCAAATGCAAGGCAAAAACATTATACAAAGGAAACCAATGAAACACAACGAAAACCAACGAAAACCAACGAAATTAAACGTGAAATACATAACAGATTCAAATGTGATTATTATAAAAAGTATGCGATACTTAAGCTGTGACCGGGGGAGTCACAAAACGGAAAAAGTGAGGGAAGAAGTGAGTTCTGCAAGAACACGGGAAAAAGTGGGTCTTTTTCATATAAGTGAGAGCTATGCGAAAGGCATGCCAAGGGCGCGGATCGTCGAAGCGGTTCGCGCCTTTCTTTTATGATTCATCACGAAGTGTATGAAAAGAATGATTCCCAAATCCGGGATTATGTGATATAACAGGAATACGCGCAATCAGCCGCAGCGGCTGGAAGCGTTTCAATATTTGCGAAAACCTGACGCGCGGATGTCTGTGTGCCGCGGGAAGGATCCGGAGCGTATTCGTCCGCCTGAAACGAAACGCCTTCCGGGCAATGAGGATATTTACCAGGATATTTTAAAGGAGCTTTGACGGAGGAGGAACACAGGATGAAAAAGAAGCTAGTAACCATCATGCTGACCGCCGCGCTCGCGGCGTCGGCCTTTACGGGATGCGGACAGAACGCGAAGAGCACGCCCACGGCCTCGTCGTCGAAGGCTGCGGAGGCTTCTTCCGCAGTCACACCGGACACGTCGTTCGCGACATCCTCTCAGACGGAAACGGTGGACGCGGAGGGCTTCCGGATTCTCGCGCAGCCGGAGACGGTCAGCCCGACGGCGCCGGTTAATGTCCGCATGTCGCCGGGCCTTGATGCGGAGATCCTGGGCGTGGTTCCGAAGGGAACGGCCCTCACGCGCACGGCCGTAAAGGAAGGCTGGAGCCGGGTGGCGTATAACGGCGGCACCGGCTACATCGCCTCGGAATATCTTGCCGCGGACGGGGCGGCGGATTCGTCCGTCCCGGGCCCGGCTCCGGCGGGATCGGGGACGGAAAGCGCGGAGCCGGCCGGTTCGGGAACGGAGAATCCGGCTCCGGAAGGATCGGGGACGGAAAGTCTGACCCCGGACAGCCAGGGAACCGGCGAGGGCACGCAGAGCACGGCGCAGCCGTCCGCGGGCGGTCAGCCGGACTACTCGGCGTACATGAACTGGGATCTCGCTTCGCTTTCGAACGATCTGGTGCCCTTCGGCTATGACAACAATGACCGCGACGAGCGGAACATTCCGAACGGCTGGAATTATTACGAGAGCCTCTGGGGCGAATTTAACGTCGACTATATCGGCGACACCTCGAAAAATGTCATTTATCTGACGATGGACGAGGGGTACGCCAACACCAATACGGAAAAGATCCTGGATACGCTGGCGTCGAAGGGTGTGAAGGCGGTCTTCTTTGTGACGTGGAATTTCGTGACCGAGCGCCCGGATCTGGTCCGCCGGATGATCGACGAAGGCCATATGCTGGGCAACCACACGGTCTCCCACAAGTCCATGAGTACGCTCAGCATTGAGGAGCAGACGAAGGAGGTTATGGACCTCGAAAACTATGTGCAGGATAACTTCGGTTATAAGATGGTCCTTTTCCGCTATCCGGAGGGCGCGTTCAGCAAGCAGTCGATGGGGCTTGTCAACAACCTGGGCTTTAAGGTGAGCTTCTGGTCCTACGCCTATAACGATTATTCCGAGGAGCAGATGCCGGTTCCGGAGGCGCTTCAGAAAGCGCTGGATTCCGTTCACCCCGGCGCGATCTATCTGCTGCACGCAAAGTCCGACACCAATACGGCCATGCTTGCCGATTTCATCGACGGCGTCCGCGCGAAGGGCTTTGATTTCGGCGTCTACGACCTTACCGCGAAGTAAACGTAAGAGGAATACGATGATTATCGACACGCATGCGCATTATGACGACGAGGCCTTCGACGCGGACCGGGAGGAGCTGCTTTCCTCCCTGGCCGCGGCGGGGATCGGCAGGGTCATCGATGTGGGTTCCACGAGGGAGAGCCTCCCGAAAATCCGGGAGCTCACCCGGAGATATCCGTTTGTCTACGGGGCGCTGGGTCTCCACCCCGACGAAGTCGGAGACCTCACGGAAGAGACATTTGCCGGGATCGAAGAAGGCCTTTCGGATCCGAAGATCCTTGCGGTCGGCGAGATCGGTCTTGACTATTACTGGAATAAGGAAGCGCGGGACGTTCAGATCGAGGCTTTCCGGCGGCAGGCCCTGCTCGCCATCCGGCACGGGCTCCCGATCATTATCCACTCGCGGGAGGCGGCCGCGGACACGCTCTCCGTCGTCCGGGAGCTTTACGGGCCGGGCGGCCCGGGGGCGGCGCTTCCGCGAAAGGGCGTGATGCACTGCTATTCCTACGCCGCGGAACAGGCCGGGATCTACACGCGGGAGCTGGGTTTCTTCCTCGGCGTCGGCGGCGTCGTGACCTTCAAAAACTCGCGCAAGCTCAAGGAGGTCGTCGCGGCAACGCCCCTCGAATACCTGCTCCTGGAGACGGACTGCCCGTACCTTTCGCCCGTCCCCTTCCGCGGGAAACGCAATTCCTCCCTGAACCTTCCATATATAATAGAAGAAATCGCTTCGCTCAAAGGTCTGACCACGGGCGAGGTCGAAGCCGCGGCCGAGCAAAACGCCCGCCGCCTCTTCCCCGGAATAAAATAATACAAGAAGCTGCGGGGCGGCCCCGCCGCCCTCCCCCCAGCTTCCTAATTTTTTCATTTACAGAACCCTTTTTTTTGTATATAATGAACAGAGAAAAGGACAGGCCGCCGCACAGGGACGAAGAAAAGAACACGGACAGGCTGCGCAGGCTGTTTGCAGGAAGGGGATTATCTATGGAAAACGAATATGCTTTTTCAGATTTAGATCAGCATTTGTTTGCTAACGCCACGCACTACGAAGTTTACAAGAAGCTGGGAGCCCACCCGACTTGTGTAGACGGTGTGGAAGGCACGCAATTTGCCGTCTGGGCGCCGAACGCCCAGCGGGTCTCGGTCATCGGCGACTTCAACGGCTGGGATACCGAGGCAAATGTTATCTACGAGCGCGATGCGGTCGGTGTCTGGCAGACCTTCATCCCGGGCGTCGGCGCGGGGATGCTCTATAAGTTCTTCATCATCGGCTACCACGGCGAGCATCTGTACAAAGCGGATCCCTTCGCCTCCCATGCGGAGCTCCGCCCCGGAACCGCTTCCATCGTCTCGGATCTTCGGAATCTGAACTGGACGGATCAGGACTGGATGGCCCGCCGCGCGAACTTTGACGTTCAGAAGGATCCGATGATCATCTACGAGTGCCATATCGGCTCCTGGATGAAGCATCCGGAGGTTGACGGCTATGTGAACGGCTTCTACACCTACCGCGAATTTGCCGAGAGGGCGGCAGACTACCTTCTTGACATGGGCTATACCCACATCGAGCTCATGGGCATCGCCGAGCATCCCTTTGACGGAAGCTGGGGCTACCAGGTGACGGGATATTACGCGCCCACCTCGCGCTACGGCAACGCCGAGGACTTCCAGTACATGGTGAACTATTTCCATAACAAGGGAATCGGCGTCATCCTGGACTGGGTGCCGGCGCATTTCCCGAAGGACGAGGCCGGGCTGGCCTGCTTCGACGGCACCTGCGTCTATGAGCACCAGGATCCCCGTCAGGGCGAGCATCCGGATTGGGGCACGAAGATTTACAATTACGGGCGCAATGAGGTCCGCAACTTCCTCATCGCCAACGCTCTTTACTGGGTGGAATTTTTCCACTGCGATGGTCTGCGCGTGGACGCGGTTGCCTCGATGCTTTATCTCGATTACGGGAAGCAGGACGGCCAGTGGGTCGCGAACCGCTACGGTGAAAACAAAAACCTCGAGGCGATTGAGCTTTTCCATCACCTCAACTCGATTCTGCCGGAGCGCAACGCCGGCGCGATCATGATCGCGGAGGAGTCCACCGCCTGGCCGAAGGTCACCGGCGACGTGAAGAAGGAGGACGGCCTCGGCTTCACGCTGAAGTGGAACATGGGCTGGATGAACGATTTCCTTGAGTATATGAAGCTTGACCCGTATTTCCGCCGCGGCAACCACTATAAGCTGACCTTCTCCACCTCCTACGCGTTCAGCGAGCGCTATGTGCTGGTGCTCTCGCATGACGAGGTCGTGCATCTGAAGTGTTCGATGTGGTCGAAGATGCCGGGAATCTACGAGGATAAGTTCCACAACCTCCGCTGCGGCTATACCTTCATGACCGGCCATCCGGGCAAGAAGCTTCTCTTCATGGGCCAGGAGTTCGGACAGCAGAGAGAGTGGAGCGAGGAGCGGGAGCTTGACTGGTACCTGCTCGCGACGGACCTCAACCGCGAACTGCAGGCTTATGTCCGCGATCTGTGGAATATTTACCGGTATTACCCGGCGCTGCACGCGACCGATTTCGATCCGGAGGGCTTCGAGTGGGTCAACGCGGACGACATGGACCGCAGCATCTACAGCTTTATCCGCAAGGCGCCGGACGGGCAGAAGAACCTGCTCTTTGTCGTGAACATGACGCCGATGCATCGCGAGGACTATGTGGTGGGCGTTCCGGCCAACACGGAATACCGCCTGATCCTCAACTCGATGGATCCGCGCTACGGCGGGCTGCCGGAGCACTACCGCGAGCTGGGCGTATACCACGCGATGGAGGGCGAGTGCGACCGCTTTGACTACCGGATCGCCTACGACCTGCCGCCCTACGGCTCCGCGATCTTCGAGTTCTCGACGGACGGAAGACCCGCGCGCGGGCTTTCGCCGGCGGAGAGACGCGCGATCGCCGAGCAGCGGGAGGCCGCGAAGGCCGCCGCGGAAAAGGCAGTCGAGGAAGCCGCCGAGAAGGTAAGGCTCCTCGAGGAAGCGGCCCGGGAGGCTGAGCAGAAGCTCGCCGAAGCCCGCGCGGCCGCTGAGGAGGCCCGCAGGGCCGCTCTCGAAAAGGGCGCGAATGTTTGATTCAAGTGTCAAAAGCGCATGAAAATTTTGCTTGCAAAATATTTCATGCATTTTTGACACGTCCGACATGAGAAAGTAGCCGTTTTACACAGA
>CACZBB010000033.1 GCA_902779245.1 uncultured Lachnospiraceae bacterium
TGCCCTTCGGATCTTTGTAAGCCCCCACATACACCTAGGGATCTTTGTCGTCTTTGCTGTTTTCCTGAATTAGTCCTGCCCTTTTAACATCGTCATAATCTGCCCAGCGTGCAGATCCATGCAGTGTTTGCAGGCCGTGAAGAATCTTGTTTTTGGCCACCATGACCATTGCAAAAACAAGCACATTGAGCAGCATCCACACTGAAAATGCGATTTTTACAGGATCCTGAAACAGCTCCATCTGATCAACGTGTTCTTTACGCCAGATAAAGATCTGCCATGGACAGTACACGTGCTCAATGATTTCTCCTGACAGTCCTGACCAGTAGTTCACCTTGTAGGCGAAAAACTGTGTTGCCACAGTCATGCCGACTAGAGCGGCCACGGTAAAGCCGACAACAGCTCCGATCTTGATATTCCGTTCCTCGGCGGTTTGTTTTTTCTCGTTTCTGAGATTGCTTGGTACTGACATTATTCGATCACCATTTCGTCGCTTTCAAAAAAATCCTGTTCTTCTGCTACATTTTCAGAGCTTTCTTGCTCCGTCTCCCGGGTTTCCTCCTCCGTTACGGTTTCTGTTTCAGAGGAAGCATCAGCAGATTCTTCGGTAAGAAGTTCATCCGGCATAAGCTCTTCGGTAAGGGCTTTACTTTCTCCATCCCCGTTTTCGTGTGTCGGGACTATCTGCAAGTCCAGTGTCATTCCGTCGCACAGCTCGATCATCAGGCTCTTGTCCGTGCTGTCGAATGTTATTTGATACATCCGGTTGCAGTAGCACCTGAGATGCCGTCTCGGCAGCATCTGCCACATTGCGTTTTTGCATTCCGTGCAGGCACAGTTCTCTAATGTTTGTAATGATTGCCCCGACAGGGACAGCTCTGTCAGCACTTCCTCAAGGCACCCAAGGCTGGTATTATCCGCATCGATCAGAACCGCGATGCGTCGGACTTCATTATCTGCCATATTCACTCCTATATCCGGGCGTTCAGAAGCCTCAGACCTCAGCCGGACAGCGTGTGCAGCCCGTCGTTACAAGTCACTCCCGTGCCAAACACTCGCCCTAAAGGACTAGCTGCGCGTCGCTGTTTGGCACGGGTCCGTGACATAAATCAGCCTGTGTATGAAGGGCGATTTCATTGCAAAACGCCTTCGTTTCTGGTTACCGTGTGACCAGAAACAGCCCGTCCTTTCGGGCAAGCTTCCGAATCGGTTATGACTTGTAACAGCTTTTGATCAGCTTGTCGGCGAAAGCCTGTAGAGCATTGCGGAAATCTTTCCATTCCGGTCATACTTCACTTTAACCCCGGCGTAAAAAACACCGAAGCTGTCGCCGTTGTCATAAGATCTCATCGTCGCCGCCCGCAGAACCTGGCCGCGGGTCATCCCCAGCCGAACCCCGCAGAGCGCCAGCGCGCGGTTTCCCGTATTTTTTATGATAAGATAATCATCCGGATAGGAAGCGCTCGCGTTATACCCAATGGCGACGCCATTGCCCACGGCCGCAAAGGATCTGTATTTTTTGCTGGAAACCTTGTGCATCCCGCCGATCTTTTTTGCCAGCTTAACGATCGTCGAACGCGGCTGATGGCCGTCCTTCGAATAACTGACCCGCTTCACCGTGCGGGTGACCCTCTTCGAGACTTTCCCTAAAAGCACCTTCGAACCCCTTTTCACGACCGCGCGGACCTTAAAGGTATAGATCGCCGGGCGAAGGCTCTTCGTGGTATATGTAAGCCTTTTCACGGTCGCGATTTTCCGGAACCGGCCGCCGTTGACGCTGGCATAGACGCGATAGCCCGCCGCCACGGACACTCTTTTCCAGGAAAGCGTCACATGGGAGCTGGTTTTAACGCTTGCGCTCTTAAAAACCGGCGCCGGAATTGTCTGGGCCTCCGCGGCCCTCGGCAGGGCAAACAAAAGTGCGGCAAAAAGAAAGAAACCGGCAAGCCATTTTTTCATCGTAAGCTCCTTTCCGTCGTGTTTACGACAGTTCCTCAAAGATCTTCGCGCCCGTGCCCATCACCCAGCGCCGGAAAACAAAGAACAGCACGACAAAGATGCCCAGCCAGACGGCAAGATAGATTCTCGGATTCACAAAGTATACAAGAAGGAAATAAATGCCGGCGACAGCCACGGCGAGGAGCATCGTTCCGAAAAGCCCGATCAGCGCCGCCATGCCCTGCTTGATCGGCTGAGACTCCACGGTCCAGTGCAGATTCGGATTCTTCAGGCCAAGGAACAGGCCGAAGGCGCCGGAGAGAGCGATGAACGCCATTGCGCACAGAAGCAGAAGGATCCCTTCCACAAGATCCAGCCGAAGGACCAGGATCGCCACCACGCCCAAAAACATCGCCGGAACCGCGTTCAGCACGATATGAAGCCGAAGCTTCGCGCGGAGGACGTCCGCCGAGCGAACCGGCAGCGTATGTACAACCCAGATGCGGTCACCCTCCAGGGACACGGAGGGCGTCGAAATGTAATTCGTCCCGATCAGGAAGATGAAGGCCGCCAGCGCCATNGGGGCAATAAACAGGACGATTGCCGGCGCATCCGCAAGCGGCTTATTCAGAAACTGCTGAACCGTTCCGCAGAAGACGATCCCGAGAACGCCCAGCGCAGCTTCCATCACAAGCCCAAAACCGGCGTTCATCATATAAGTGGCGCTGGAAGTAAAGCGTTTGAGTTCTCTTCGGAACAGCGCCTGTCCCTGCGACCGCACCGTGGCCTCGCGCTCCCGGTAAACCGCCTTCGAGCCGCCGTGCTTTGTGGTTACGATGCGGATGAAGGATTTGGACAGCACGAACAGCGTCGCGCCGAACAGAATAAGCGTGATTCCCGCGAAGATCCCGAAGGCGACAAGGTCACCGCACGCTCCGAGGGCCAGCTGGTAGAACACATAGCCCCAGCTCATGAGACCGGGTTTGAGCGCGTCACCGCTGTCTACCAGCGAGCTGATCAGATTCGACGACCGCATGAAAAAGAAATAGTAAAGGCCAAAGAACGCAAAGCCGATGAAGGCCGTGATATAGCTCTTTCCCTTCAGGCGAACCGAGATCGCCGCGACAATCCATCCCAGGATGGCCGTCAGGACCGTCACGAACAGCGCCAGAAAGACCATAAGCGCAAGACCCATGATCAGCGCTATCACGCCCCCTCCGAGAATGCAGTGAACGATGACCGACGGAAGCCAGATAACGCCGCTGTAGAGCGCGCTCATCGCATAGACCGCCGTCAGGCGCGAAAGAAGGATCGTCTGCGGCGGGATCGGAAGCGAAAGGAGCTGCTCATTATCCTTCGCGATATACAGCGAGGAATATGTCGAAAAGACACTGCCCAGCGTGCCGAACGCGACCGCCCCGATCGCGTTCAGGGAAAAATACAGCCAGACACGCCCGGCCTTCATCAGCGAAAGGCCCATGGAGAAATCAAAAAAGGCGAACATGACCGCCAGAAAGCCCATGATCACGGCATACCCGATGATCATCCCGGTCACGCCCTTCTGGCTCCTGGACTTACCGGTTTTGGAGTTGACATAATAATTCCGGAAAATCTCGCGAAACTGTTTTTTTATTAGCGTCTTCAGCATACTGCCTCCCCCGTGCCTGCTGCGTGCAATGACTTTCTACAATTGTAGGCATTATAGCACAAAATAGCCCGTTTCCATAGCCTTTCCGTAAAAAAACTGGTTCGGGTATAAATGCAAGGGACTGCCGCACGCAGCCTTTCGGCCGCCGCATGTGGTCCGCATCCGCAAAAGATGCCTGCCATTTTGAGCGGCCCGACGGCTATGTGCGACAGCCTCCTGATACGTATTACCGTTTCCTTCGTTTCCGGTCACGCGGCGACCGGAAATCTTTGATCTCCGCCGGATCCCCGGCCATGTCTCACATCGGGAGCTTTCTTTTGAGGTCTTTAGCCATCGTAAGCAGCGCTCCCGGCCGGTAAAGCTTTGCGATGTATGTCCAGGATTTCCGCAGGTAAAATTCCGGCGCAGCCATGTCCTTTCCCTCGGCATTCCGAAGCCCCAGCCGCTGATACTTTTTAAAATCCCGAAGCTGCCGGTGCCAGAAGGCCCGGTCGGTCTTCCGCCCATCCTTAAAGCGCAAAAGAAGCTCCGGTGTAACCAGAAAATACCAGGGACCGGTCCAGGGGCTCCGGCGGTCAACGAACACCGAAGCGCTGGCATCGACAAAGGAAACCTTAAGCTTCCATACCTGGTTCAGCGCCAGCTGATACTCCGTGAGATAAAAGGCCCGCGGGATCAGGGTCACCCGCGTCCCCTCCTTAAGAAAGATCACATTATGGGCGCTGGAGCCGATGGTGGAAGCGAAGGCCCTGCAGTTCCACAGATAATTGAGCTGCTCCTTAAAGGAATATTTCTCCGGGGCCAGCACCCTGTAGCCTTTCTCCCGGAAGAACGCCTCCAGCTTTTCCTCACCGACCTGCTTCCCCCTTTTGTAGTGACGGTAGGTAAAGTACAGCCGGTCGCACCCCGTCGGCACGGCGTGTTCCCTGGCATAGGTCCGGATCCGGTTCACCATTGCGCGGTATTCCTTTGTAAAGAAGCGATAGCCCTCTTTCGTCACGAAAAAGCATTCGTCCGGCAGGATGACCTCCCGAAACTGCGTGATCCGCGTAACCGGCTGGAACGTTTCATAGGGAATGCCCAGAATGGACAGAAGCTCGGCAAAGCTTCCCGTAAAGGAAAAGTTCTTCATCGGGAGATAGACGACCCTGCAGCCTGCGTATTTTTTTTTGTATTCTTCGGTAAAAAAGAACCAGAGCCTCCGCAGATGATCCGTGACGCAGTGTCCCCAAATCGGGCAGAGCATGCCGATATAGATCACCGTCTCCGCGCTCCGCGAAACCTCCCGCGCGCTGAACGGGTATTTTCCGCCGAGTCCCCGGTGGAGCCCCGTAGCGTCCAGATAATTGCCGTCCGCGTCAAGCACACCGCCCTCGTCCGCCAGGCCGCTCCGCGTCGGCAGAAGATAAGCGTCCCGGTACCGCGAAACGCCCAGCTCCCTGTCCGAGAAGCAGTTCCTCGCAAGGTCGCGTGCGTAATACGTCTCCGAATAAAGAAAATGCTGTTTTTCTTTCATCCTGAAGCTTTCCCTCCCTGCACCGTTCACCGCACAAACCGATAATCCTGTACCGCCTCATATGTCCGCGGACAATATTTCCGCGCGGCGTCTCCGCTCTTTGTCGCCTGGCCGCAAGAGGCCTTCGCCTGAAAAACAATCCGCCCGATCCGCCAGTAAAGCCCCGGCGCAAAGCAAAACAGCTTCAGCATGCCATAATGCTTGCGGCCTAAAGCGCCCAGCCGGAAGGCTTTCCCGCAGCAGCGCTTCAGCCAGCCTGTTTTTTTCCGGTACTTCGCGTAATCCCCCGACCGGATCAGCTGAGAGACGGCCGCGTACAGCATAAAGCCATAATCTCTCGCGACAAGCTTCCGGATTGCGGGCGCGCACGTTCTCGTTTCCCGGATCCGCACCTTCCAGGAAGGGAGCGCCTCCACGATAAAGTCCCGCACCCCGCCCCTCATCGCGCTTCCCGGCCTTTCTACGTAGATATAGCCCTCGAACGGAACCTCGACGACGGAAAGCTCCCGCGCGTAACACTGATACATATAGGCGATATCCTCGCCGAGCCGGAACCTTTTGTCAAAACGAAGATCCCCGACGGCGGATCTTCGGAGCAGCTTGGCCCATACCGTCCCATACACATGGTTCCCGGAGGACGTCACCTCGTAGTACCGCGCAAAGCAGGCGTTTTTGCCCTTAACAACCGTGCCGGCTTCAAAGCGGCCCGGCGCCTTCTTCAGACATTCCCCTTCCTTATCCAGATAGCTGCAAATGGCGATCTCGCAGGCGTATTTTCGGGCCGCGGATACCAGAACCTCCAGATAATCGCGCTTTAAAAGATCATCTCCGTCGACAAATGCAAGGTATTCGCCCTTTGCCTCCTTAAGCCCTCGATTTCTTGCGGCGCCGATGCCGGCGTTCTGCTGATGTATCGCGCGGACACGGCGGTCCCGGCGGGCGAAGGCATCGCAAAGTTCCCCGCAGCCATCCGTCGAGCCGTCATCGATCAGCAGGACCTCGATATTTCCGTAGGACTGGCCCAGAATACTGTTGACACAGTTCTCCAGATATTCGACAATGTTATAGATCGGGACAATCACCGAAATCAGCGGTTCCATCACAACCTCCTCGGGCAGCACCTATTACCGCGGCCCGCGGCTTCCTTTTTCCTTTGGCGATAAGCGTTCCTCCAGGCGGAAACGGCCGCGGGTCATGCGGTCGGCAAGCGCGAGCGTCTCCCCGAAGGCCGGTGTCCTCCTGTACAGAAGGAAAAGCAGCAGATTGGGCAGAAGCAGGCATATGCCCGCCCGGACGAAGAAATCGATCCATGCGCCAAGATGAATAAACGAGCAGACAAAGAACGTGAGGGCGGCGACCGCCACCGCCGCCAGCGTATACTTCAGGAGGCGGCCGACGTAGCCGCGCATCCATTCCCGGCGGAAAACCGTCGTAAAGAGGCTGCGGCAAAGCCAGGGCAGACCCACGAAAGCCATGGACAAAATCGTGGAGAGCAGGATGCCGTAAAGTCCCCAAAGCCGCACCATGGCCAGATTCATCGCCAGGTTGCACAGGGCCGTGGCGATCGGCCGAAACCGGTCCTGATGCCAGATCCCCGCCGCGTCCTTGTAAATATTCAGAAGCTGGTCAATCTCCCGGACCAGAAAATATACGCAGATACAGACGACAAAGCTGACGGGCAGAAGAAGCTCCTCCCCGACCCAGATCTTCATAAATGGCTGAAAAAGACAGAGCATGGATGTCCCGCAAAAGCAGGCAATCCACAGGATAATGAAGGTGAAGGTCTCCAGGTCATGAAAATTCTTCTCCCGGCTTTCCACCACCAGGCTGTTCCCAATCCCGGCAAGGACCGAGAAAAACAGAATGGTCATGATCCCGTACACCGAGTTCATAACGAAAAAATAATTCTGATACTGCGCCAGAATCGTCAGGCCCAGGAACGCGGAAATGACGATGGTGTCCGCCTGGTCGACGATCACGTAGCCGATCTTCGTGTAAAAGAGCGCGCGGATCCTTTGGCCCACGTCCTTTCGCTGTTCTTCGGAGATCCGCCCCTCCGGCCGAAGATACGGAAACATCTTCCACGAGGCAAGGGCCGTCGAAAGATGCGTTACGATCTGACATACGAGCATGATCGCCACATACCAGTAATAGTTCCGCGTCACATAGAGCGCAAGGAGCTGCGCCGGGTACTGCACGAACATGACCGTAAGGGCGACCTTGCTGGGAATGTCCTCCCGCTGATACGCGGTGAACAGGCAGTTCCGGTACGCGAACAGGAGATAGCTTAAAACCGTCGTCAGGAGGTTCAGAAGGTAGAGAACGTAGATGTCAACGTCCGCCGGCAGCTCCCCGCTCACCAGCTTCGGCAGGATGGGCACGAGGGCGAGTCCGGCGCCTCCAACAACGATCCCGATCAGCCGATAGTAGTATCGGAACAGGTTCATGAGCCCGCAGATCGTCTTAAGGTCATTTTCCGCGATGGGCTTGTACATGCAGAAGACGATCGCCGAGCTGACGCCGAGCTCCGCAAGGTTCAGCACCGAAATGACCGAAAGAAAGAGGCCGTTCAGACCGAGATACTCCGCGCCCAGCCAGCGGAGCATGGCCGTTCTCATAAAAAACGGGAACAGGATCATGCAAAGCTTCCTTAAAACACCGAACACCATATTCCGGCCCGCATTTTTCGTTCTCTCAATCTTCATCCGGAAACCCCGTCCTCTGCGCTCGTTTTTCCGCTCCCGTCCTTCCGCCCGGAACCGGCCTTGTCAATACTCTCAGGCCTTCTCCATCTCCTCCCGCCGATAAAGAACGGCGGCTGCGTAAACCAGGCCAAAAACAGCGAACATGATGGGGAAGGTCTGCAGCTGATCCAGATACCACAGCGATATAAAATAGCATATGATCGATACAACGGCTGCCCACATCAAAAAACTGTGTTTCCTGATGAAAATCCGGATGGCGCTGACCAGGAAGGTCGCCGACATCAACAGCCAGGCGATCAGCCCAGGATACGCATAGGTAATAAACTGTCCGACATAGAAATTATCTACGGAATTGATAAAGTATCCTTCAACATACATGGAGAAATTATAATTTCCGCCGCGCCCGACCAGAGGGTTCAGCCAGTTTCCGCCAAAGGTCTCCCGGACAAGAACCTCCCGGTAATGCGAGCTGTTGTAAAGCAGCATCGGATCCGCGCCGAAATTTACCGCATAGCTGGTATTGAAAATCTCGTCAAACGCGCTGAAGAACGCCAACAGGACGGAATTGGCAAAAGGCGTTTCCCGGAGCAGGTAAAGCGCCGCCGCCACAACCGGCAGGATCAGCGGAACCGTCAGAAAGAATTTCAGCGCCGCCCGCTTGTCCTGCATGATGACAAGAAGCACGAGCGTTAAAATACCGGTGCCGACGCTCAGCCGCGACCCGGTAAGAAAAACGTTCAGCAAAAGAAGAAGAACCAGCCAGATATTTTTCAGGATATCGATATGCTTCGTCTTTATATCATAGCAGATAAAGGGCAGCAAAACAATCAGGTACATGGCGTACCCGTTGGAGGTCGTGCAGTTTCCCATCACGCGGATGGCACCAAAGCGCACGGCCATATTCGATTTCCCAAGCGTATCCAGAATCGAAAACGGCGGTCTGCGGATGAGCAGCTCCAGCGGGCTGATCAGGCATAAAAACCAGGTGTAAAAACGGATACGTCTGAGAAACCCTTCCAGACCATATTCGTTAATGACGAGGTAGGCGACCAGGAAAAAGACGAGAACACCGTTCATCAGCCAGTAGAAAATCGTGGAAATGGACGGGTGGTAGAGGTTCGTGACGGCAACGATCGCAAAATAGATCAAAATATAAATCGTATGCGGGCATTTTCGGATCATTCGCAGAAAATCTTCCCGCCGCGTCTGCTTTTTCCAGATCAAAATGAGAAGAAAAATTTCAAAAAGTCGGAACGCCGTCAGGTCGAAAAAGCCCATACGGATGCCGAAATAGGACGGCAGGACAAAAATGCTGAACAGAAAGCAGTCGCAGACGCCCTCGTAGCTCAGCCGAAGACCCGGATAGATCAGCTTGCGGAACGCGCCGTGCCAGGCACTTCCAAGCAGCGTTAACAGATTGTTGCTATCAGCTCTCCCCATCATCTCCTCTTTTCTCGTCCCAGACACGCCAGGCATACGCCGCGCGGTCCTTCCCCCGCATGGAAAAGCCCCGCTTCCGAAGCTCTGTGGCTTCCTCCAGGCGCTTTTGAGCGAGCCTGTCAAAATCCCCGATTACACGGGCCGGGCATCCGCCGACGACCGTTCCCGGAGGCACGTCCTTCGTCACCACCGCCCCGGCCGCGACCACAGCATTCGGTCCGATCTTAACGCCCGGAAGGATCGTCGCGCCAAGGCCTATGAAAACGTTGTCCATGATTTCGATACAGTCCACGTGCTCAAACGACTGCCGCGGATCCAGATGCCTGAGCATCAGGTACAGCGTGTCGTGGTTGATAAAGGTCACGTCCGCGGCAACCGCCACGTTGTTGTGGATCCGAATGAATTTCGGATCGGCCGGAAGCTTCCTCGGCTGCCAGAACACATCCTTCCCCAGCGCCGCAAAGACCTTGTTCTTTCGAAGGTACTTTAATCTTGCCCTGCTCGAGGGCAGAAGAAAAAAGTGCAGCTTGCGAAGAAGCTCCCTTCTCAGGCTCATTTCCTCCATATTTGCCTCCCTCTACCGCAGTGCCAGAAGCAGCTCCAGAAGATACGCTCTCGGTCGCTCATAATAGCCCAGGAACGGGAGAAGAAGCACGGCGTTTAGAAGCCTGCGCTCCTCCATCAGCGCGATCCTAAGCTCCAGCATCCGGATATGCCGCCGCAAAACGGTCATTTTTCCGCCGCCGGGATCCCCGCCGCGGTCCTTTACCCGCGCGAGCATCCGGATGGCCGCGCGCCGCATCGTCTGAAAATGCGCCAGGCGCTTTTTTTTGTCGTGATAATTTCCATAGGTGGATGTGTTGCTTACGTGAATGCGGTGGCGGACCAGATTGACATGCCAAAGGTACAGCCCTTCCTCCGTCTGGGCCAGCTTCCACAGGAAATCATCCTGCGCCCAGCCCCGGAAACGGTACGCGGACGCCTTTTCATAAAACTCTCTCCGCACAGCCATACAGCAGCCGATCGCGCCGATATAGATATGCTTCGGGGTCAGATCGATCCGTTCCAGGCCGCCGTCCCCCGGCATCCGGCGGCGGACCCTCGCGGGAACCCGCAAGGCTTCCTCCCCGCCGCAAAAGGGCTCATAGTCCGTGCTCAGAACAGCGCAGTCCGGATGCGCCGCCAGCACGGCGAGCATCTTTTCGAGCTTGTCCGGAAGCCACAGATCGTCCTGGTCCGCGAAAAAGAGCACGTCTCCGGATGCGTTTCCGGCCGCCCGGTGGAAATTCTCCGCGTAGCCAAGATTTTTCGGGTTTTCGGAAAGCCTCCAGCTCCCCGAAAGTCCATGGCGGGCGATAAACTCCCGCGCCAGCCCCACGGTGCCGTCCGACGATCCGTCGTCCGACAAAACCACCTCATCCGGCCGCACCGTCTGTTCCAGAATGCTCTGAAGCTGCTCCTCCAGATATTTCTCGCCGTTATACAGCGCCATCACAACGGAAACCTTCATACCGAACCTCTGTGTTTTTCCGTATGCAGACTTAAGCTTCCTCAAGCTCCAGGAAGACGGACTCCAGGGACTCATCGCCGCGAACCTCTTCCATGGTTCCGGACTTGACGAGCTGCCCGCTCTTGATGATCGCGACCTTGTCACAGAGCTTTTCCGCGACCTCCAGGACATGGGTCGAGAAGAAGATCGCGCTCCCCTTGTCACAGAGCTCACGCATCATTTGCTTTGTGATATGGGCGGCCTTCGGGTCGAGCCCGACAAACGGCTCGTCCATGAGGATGAGCTTCGGCTCATGGAGCCACGCGGAGATCAGCACCAGCTTCTGCTTCATGCCGTG
Organism: uncultured Lachnospiraceae bacterium; assembly: GCA_902779245.1. Lineage (GTDB taxonomy): Bacteria > Bacillota > Clostridia > Lachnospirales > Lachnospiraceae > Chordicoccus. The sequence goes on from CACZBB010000033.1 coordinate 11,095, forward strand.
GGAATATTCCGCGATCCCCTGATCGAGATTTTTCAGGATCTCAAAGCTTTCCGCGTATCTGTGGATGCGCTCCATGCGCACATCCGCCGGAACGCCGAAGACATCCGCGATAAAATGAAGATACTGAATGCCGGTCATATAGTCATAAATATCCGGATTGTCCGGAATATAGGCGAGCTGGCGCTTGCAGGCAAGCGGATCCTCCTTTACGGACGTGCCGTTGATGAAAATATCGCCCTGCTCAAAATGGAGGATCCCTACGCAGCTCTTAAGGGTCGTGGTCTTCCCCGCCCCGTTGTGGCCGATGAAGCCGTAGATCTCGCCCGGGGCAATGCGGAGCGTCAGGTCATCCACCGCTTTCTTATCTCCATAAACCTTCGTCAAATGTTCGATGCGCAGCATTTTTTCCTTCCTTTCACGCTCTGAATCCCATGTCTTTGGCTCACTGTTTAAAAATTCCGCAGGACTTCGTGCTCCCGCCATGTTATCTTTTCATTGATTTACAGCTCGTTGACGATCTGCGTCCCGGTCCGGCCTTCGTAGCCCGCCGCCGCGCGGCCGATGGTCGTGATCACGGCGCGGCGCCCGCGCCCCATCTCGACAAAATTGATCGAGGCTTCGAATTTGCGCGGCATCGAGGCCATCTCGAACCGCCCGGCCTTCTGGTAGCTCCGCGCCTGCCGGACGCTGATCCGCCGGAGAATCCGGTCCGGCTCCGGTCCCTCGGTCAGAACCGCGCCGTCCGTCGAGGTGAGGATCATCAGAACGTCCGCGTCCAGCTCGATGGCCAGAAGCCCCGCCGCAAGATCCTTGTCCACAATCGCGGACGCTCCGCGGAGATCAAAGCCCTGCTCCATGACCGGGATCCCGCCGCCGCCGCAGGCGATCACCACCTGGCCCGCCTCGGAGAGCGTCCGGATCGTCTCGATCTCCACGATCTCGCGGGGCACCGGCGCGGCGACGATCCTTCGGTAGCCGCCGTCCACCGACACCACATAATTACCCTTCGCCTCCTCCGCGTTGGCCTCGTCGCGGGAAAGCACGCGCCCGACGACCCGCGAGGGACGGATGAACGCGCGGTCATAGGGATCGACCAGCACCTGCGTGAGGATCGTGGATACCGGCACGCGAAGCCCCCGTGCCCGCAGCTCCGAGCGGATCGAATTCTGAAGGTCATACCCGATATAGCCCTGGCTCATCGCGGCGCACACGGACATCGGGCAATTCGTATATTCTTCATAATTTGCGGCGAGCTCATTCATCGCCGTATGGATCATGCCCATCTGGGGAGCGTTCCCGTGGTTGACGACCACGCGACAGCCCATCTCTACGAGATCCGCGATGGACTTCGCGGCCGCGCGGGTCGCCGTTTTCTGCTCCGGAAGCGTCCGCCCCAGAGCCCGGTGTCCCAGAGAAACAACGACTGTGCGAGTTTCTTCCATAATAAATAACCTCCCTTCAAGACACTCCTTCAGTGACGAAATCAAAGCCATCCGGCTTTATCTGACGCGCCGCGTTCCGGCCGTCTGCCGGCTTTACGCCATAAACATTTGCGCGAAAAACACGCAGAGCACGACGATGCCCAGCACGATGCGGTAATAGCCGAAAACCTTGAAATCATGCTTCCGGATATACTGCAGCAGGAACCGGATCACGACAACAGACACGACAAATGCGGTCACCATGCCGAGGATGAGGAGCGCCGCCTCGTAGCCCGTAAAATGAAAACCGAATTTTACAAGCTTCAGGAGACTGGCGCCGATCATCACCGGCACCGCCAGGAAAAAGGTGTATTCCGAGGCCGTTTTCCGGCTCATGCCCAGAAGCAGGCCGCCGAGGATCGTTGCGCCCGACCGGGACGTCCCCGGGATCAGCGCGAGCACCTGGAACACACCGACAAGAAGCGCCATTTTCCACGTAATATCCCCGATATCGCGGACCTTCGCGAGCTTCCCGGCGTTCCGGTTCTCCACGACGATGAACAGGATACCGTAGAGGATCAGCATCGCCGCCACGGTCGGATAATTATAAAAATGCTCCTCCAGCCAGTCGTCGAGCGGAAGGCCGATCACGATCGCCGGAACACAGGAGATCAGGATCTTGCACCACATCGTGATTTTTTCCCGATCCAGCACCCGGAACACACCAATCTCCCGCGCATCCGTCCGGTGAAACGGCCAGAGCCGCGGGAAGAAGAGCACCACCACCGCCAGGATCGCTCCGAGCTGAATGACCACCAGGAACATGCTCCAGAACGCCTCGGAAACATTTAATCGAAGGACCTCCTCCAGAAGGATCATATGTCCCGTCGAGCTTACCGGCAGCCACTCCGTGATTCCTTCGATAATGCCCAGAAGAATCACCTTCAGAAACTCAAGCATAAGAAAAACCACCCTTTCCGTCCGGCTTTATCAACAAAGCCTTTTCTCAGATTTCATCATCGTCGTCCGGTACGCCCTCAAAATCGCCGTCGAAGCCGTAATCGCCCCCGTGGCCGGCATCCGCGTCGTACCCTCCGCCGCTGTAGTATTCGCGGGAGGTGACGCGCTTGCGGACGCGCTCCTTCTCGACCAGATCGGAGATCAGCTCCTTTACGCGCTGGGAATCCTTAATGTTCTTGACGATGAGGATCGGCACCGTCTTATCCGACGTTTTGCAGGTGATCGTGCCCAGGCCGAACATCCGCTGGAAAAGGCTCCGCCGAAGCGACAGGTCCAGGATCCGGTAGAGCCGGATCTCCTCTTCCCGCTTATTAAGAAAACCGACGTTCAGGATAAACTTTTCCTCTGTCAGCGAATACCGCGTGAACGTGAACGGCAGACCGAAGAACAGCCAGCGCTTTCTTGAAGTCCAGATCGTTTTCATAAAAGACCTCCTTCGAAAAATATAAAACGAAAACTTCCCACATCCCAGATCATTTATAAGAATCTCGTATAACGGCAAGCCCGTTTTTACGGCAGCTTCTCCAGGGCGGCCGTGGATTCCGGCAGGGCCAGGTAGCCGCGGTTGCGCACCAGCCAACCCTTCGGCCCAATCACCTCGAAGCGGAAAGCCCGCCTCGCGTTGTCCAGGAGAATATTGCCGCCTCCGTCCAGGATATGGAAGAAGCCCACGTCGCAATAAAAGACCCCGCAGTTCAGCTGTCCGAGCGGGAAACTCACCGTAAGCGCATAGCCTCCCGGCTCCGGAAAATCCATGGCCTCCGTGAAGCTGCTTCCCAGCGGCATATCCGTCTCGTTGCGGACGACGAGCCGGAATTTTATGCCGAAGACCGGATCGGAGACGTCAAAGCGCACCGTAAACCGGATCGTCTCGCCGGGCTGGTACCTTGCCTCGTCCTTGCCGACGATGCGCAGCTCCCGAAGAACCATCCCGCCGTCCAGACCCTTCTGGTTGGCCGACCGCTCCGTAAGATCGAAAACCACCTGGTTCTCCGCCAGCCCCGAGCCCATATAGATCCTGATCGCCTCCTCCGGATTCCCGTCAAAGACGATCTTCCCCTGGTCCATCACGATACAGCGCTCGCAGAGCCGCCGGATCGTCTCCATGTTGTGGCTCACGTAGAGGATTGTCTTGCCCTCATCATCCGCCGCCTGACGCATCCGGGCGAGACATTTGTCCTGAAAAGACATATCCCCGACCGCCAGGACCTCGTCCATGATCATGATTTCCGATTTCAGGTGTGCGGCCACGGAAAATGCCAGCCGGACGAACATCCCGGAGGAATAGCGCTTCACCGGCGTGTCGATAAACTCCCCGGCCTCGGAGAATTCGATAATATGGTCCATCTGCCGCGCAATCTCCTCGCGCGTCATGCCCAGGATCGCGCCGTTCATGTAGATGTTCTCGCGCCCGGTCAGCTCCCGGTGGAAGCCCGTCCCGACCTCCAGCATGGAGGAAATCCGCCCCCAGATCTCGATCTGCCCCTCCGTCGGCCCGGTGATCCGGGCCAGAAGCTTAAGCAGCGTCGATTTTCCGGCGCCGTTGGCCCCGATAATGCCCAGGCGTTCTCCCCTGCGCACTGTCAGGTCGACCCCGTTCAGCGCCCAGAACAGCTGGCCGTACAGCCGCGTATCCACGCCGATCCGGCTGTTGGGATCCTCGCGGCCGCGTTTTTTCGCCCACCACGACTGGATCGCCTCCCGAAGCGTCTCGCCGCTGATCGCGCCGAGACGATATTGTTTTCGAAGACCTCTCACGCGGATCGCAAGCGCCTCTCCGGTTTCCATCTGTCGTTCATCCTTCATAAGCAAAATAACCAATAGGGCAGAGGGTTACAAGTCACTCCCGTGCCAAACACTCGCTGTTTGGCACGGGCCAGTGACATAAAGCAGCCTGTGTATGAACCATAAAATTATAGTTTGTCGCTGACCTGCGTTTTGCCATCGCCCGCAGGGCGATTTCATTGCAAAACGCCTTCGTTTCTGGTC
>CACZBB010000034.1 GCA_902779245.1 uncultured Lachnospiraceae bacterium
ACGTGCCGATGGGCATACTTGCGGTCAATGTCCTGAACAAAAAATATACGGACGCAATCCGTAAAGCCATCGCGGATGTAACCGGTCTCTCCCTGACCGTCCGTTACATTACTCCCGGTCAGGAGGTTCCCACGCAGGATCCCGTGGAGGATGCTCTGGGACAGGCACTGGACAAAGCCCATCTGAACCCGAAATACACCTTCGAATCCTTCGTTGTCGGCAACAACAACCAGTTTGCGCACGCAGCCTCTCTGGCCGTTGCGGAATCCCCGGGTGAAATCTATAATCCGCTCTATCTTTACGCAGGTGTGGGACTCGGAAAGACCCATCTCATGCATTCGATTGCTCATTTCATTTTAAAAAATAATCCGAATGCGAAAGTCCTCTATGTCACCTCCGAAGACTTTACCAATGAGCTGATCGACTCAATCCGAAACGGAAACAATTCCGCAATGTCCCGGTTCCGTGAAAAATATCGAAGCATCGACGTACTTCTCATTGACGATATCCAGTTCATTATCGGCAAGGAAAGCACACAGGAGGAATTCTTCCACACGTTCGAGGCGCTCTACGGCGCGAAAAAGCAGATCATCGTTTCCTCCGATAAACCACCCAAGGATCTGAACATTCTTGAAGAACGGATCAAGTCGCGTCTGGAGATGGGCCTCATCGCAGACATTGCGGCGCCGGATTACGAGACCCGGATGGCGATTCTTCGAAAAAAAGAGGATACGGACGGGTATCATATCGACGATAAGATCCTCGATTATATCGCTAAAAATATAAAATCCAACATCCGTGAGCTTGAGGGCTGCCTGAACCGCATCCGCGCGAAAAGCATCCTCGAAAAACGTACCATTACGCTGGAGCTCGCCGGAGAGATCCTCCGCGACCTGATCACGCCCGATGAAAACCGAAACATCACATCGAAGGTCATCATCGCGACCGTCGCCGAGCATTTTCATCTAACACCGAACGAGCTCCGAAGCCAGAAGCGCGACGCCCGCCTGGTACATCCGCGGAAGATTGCCATGTATCTTTGCCGGGAGATGACGGAGGATTCCCTGGCCACGATCGCGGCGGAGTTCAACAAAAAAGACCATACAACCGTCATGTCCGCCCTCAAAAAGCTCTCTCTTGAGATGGAAACCAACCCGGAAACGCGCAATACCGTCGATACCCTGCGAAAGAAGATCCAGCCGAGCCTCTATTGACGCTCCCCAGGAATGAAAAAGGGAAAACTGTGGATATTGTGGATAACTTTTGTGGATAACGTGGACGATCCCATACTTATCCACAAAATTCACGTGAAAACCGTGTGTATGTCCTTGTTGATAATTCTGGCCGCACACATTTTCAACAAAACATCCGCATCGATATCCACAAAGCCATCCACAGAAAAAAGTCTGTTCCGGCAACGGATTTTGGGGCTTATCCACGAATCCACCGCCCCTATTAAGAGTACTGCTGATTTATAATCCTTCCTTAAGGAAACAACCGCGAATTCTTTTATTTTCAGGGAGGTAATTTCTCATGAAATTTATCTGTTCCCGTACAAATCTCATTAAATCCATAAATATCGCGCAAAGAGCCGTACCGGTCCGGTCGTCCATGCCGATTCTAAGCTGTATCCTTGTGCAGGCCTTTGACAATGGCATATTTTTCCAGTCAAACGATATGGAGCTTTGCATCGAGACCCGGCTGATCGGTACGGTTCTTGAGACAGGGATCCTTGCTATTGAGGCTAAAATGTTCTCGGAGATTGCCCGAAAGCTGCCCGAGGAGGAAGTTGTCATAACGACCAACGAAAGAGATCAGGTTCTCATCGTCAGCGGCAGTGCCCGCTTTCATCTGATGGGACAAAACGGAGACGAATTCCCCGGACTTCCGGAGATAACCCGCGAAGAGGGAATCTCGATCAGCCAGTATTCTCTGAAAAACATCATTAGCCAGACGATCTTCTGTACGCTTCCTCAGGATCAGAATCTCATGCTTACCGGGGAATATTTTGAGATTGACGGCAGTGAGCTTCGCGTAACCGCTCTGGACGGACATCGGATCGCGATCCGCAGGAGCCTGCTGAATCAGGACTGCGGCAAAAAATCGGTGATCATTCCCGGAAAAGCTCTCTCGGAGATTTCCAAAATTCTGACCGGTGAGATCGATGACCGGGTAACCTTTTACTTTAACGGAAACCACGTCGTCTTTCTTTGGGAAGGAACGACCCTTGTTTCAAACCTTATTGACGGCAATTATTTTAACACGAGCCGCATGATATCTTCGGAATATCAGACACAGATGGTCGTGAACCGGCAGCGCCTGATTTCCTGTATCGACCGGGCCGCGCTCTTTGTTCGCGAAAATGACAAGAAACCGATTATTTTTGATATCACGGACCGTAATCTAAACCTGAGCATCGAAACGCCGCTCGGCGCGATGAGCGAGGATGTTTCCATCGCGAAGGAAGGCCGGGATCTCATGATCGGCTTTAACCCGAAATTTCTGATGGATGCTCTTCGGGCTATCGAGGACGAAGAAGTGACAATGTACTTTATTAATGCCAAATCCCCCTGCACGATTAAGGATTTGCAGAATTCCTACACCTACCTGGTGCTTCCGGTGAATTTTTTAAGATGAGTGAACAATTTAGTTTAAGAGAAAATGATGAATATATCACGCTTGGTCAGCTCCTGAAGGCTTCCGGCCTGGTAATGAGCGGCTCGGAGGCGAAGGCTCTCATCCAGAATGGCGAGGTTTGCGTAAACGGGGAAACAGAGACTCGCCGCGGCCGAAAGCTCCGCGCCAAAGACCGGGTACTCTTTGACGGCAGGGAGATTGAAATTGTGGAGACCGGCGCCGGAGAATAGTTCTGTTATAGTTTGCGGTTATTGATATCAGTGGCCCGCAGCCAGGCAAAAGGTGTCCGGCCCGGGTGTGAATCGCGAAATCTGAGAAAAGATTTCTTCGCTGGAGGAAGGCTTTTGTACGTTTCATCCCTAAAACTACAGGATTTCCGGAACATCCGGGAAGCTTCTTTGGAATTTTCACCCGGTATCAATATCTTTTACGGGGAGAACGCGCAGGGAAAAACCAATGTCCTGGAATCGATCTATCTGGCCGGGACGACGAAATCCCACCGAACCAGCCGGGATCGGGAAATGATTCGTATCGGGGAAGAGGAGAGTCATATCCGTATGGAGGTCGTCCGACGCGCCGGAAGCTTTCGGATCGACATGCATTTGAAAAAAAACAGGCCGAAGGGAGTGGCCGTAGGGGGCGTTCCGCTGCGCCGGGCAGCCGAGCTCTTTCAACTTGTCCATCTCGTTTTCTTTTCACCGGAGGATCTTGGCATCATCAAGAATGGGCCGGGCGAGAGAAGAAAATTTCTGGATATTCTGCTTTCTTCGATCGATCCTATATACTTGAAGGATTTTTCGCTCTATCAGCGATGCCTGACACAGAGAAATCATTTGCTGCATGACCTTTTTGCCCGCCCGGAGCTTTTGCCTTCCCTCGATGTCTGGGACGCTCAGCTTACGGAGATTGGGGCGAGGATCATCGAAAAGCGGCAGACATTTGCCGCCGAGCTGGAGACGGCTGCCGCCAGTATCCACGAAAAGATCACCGGCGGAGCGGAAAAACTCACAGTAACTTATGAGCCAAATACCGCGGCGGAGACATTTGCCGAAAAACTGAGAGCTGGAAGAAACCTGGACCTTCGAATGAAAACCACGGGAGCAGGACCGCACCGGGATGATTTCAAGGTTTCGGCAAATGGTCTTGATCTGCGGCTTTTCGGATCTCAGGGACAGCAGCGGACGGCGGCGCTCTCTTTAAAACTTTCACAAATAGGACTGCTGGAGGAAAAAACCGGTGAGCGTCCGATCCTGCTTCTTGACGATGTTCTTTCGGAGCTTGACCGCGGCCGCCAGACGTTTCTTCTGGACAGTCTTGATCATACGCAGACTTTTATCACCTGTACCGGCCTGGACGAATTCGTTGAGAAGAATTTTTCGCTCGACCGCGTCTTTCGCGTCGATGACGGAAAGGTTTCGGCGGTGAGCCATCCACAACTCGGATAAGAAGGAGCAGATTATGGCAGAAGAGAATACTTTTGAGAGCCAGGGGGAATATGGCGCAGATCAGATTCAGGTTCTGAAGGGGCTTGAGGCGGTCCGCAAACGTCCGGGCATGTACATCGGTTCCACATCCACGCGCGGTTTACACCATCTGGTCTATGAAATTGTGGATAACTCCGTCGATGAGGCGCTGGCGGGAAGCTGTGATCATATTGAGGTGACGCTGGAGAAGGACGGTTCCGTGAACGTCACGGATAATGGGCGCGGGATTCCGGTGGGCATCAATCACCAGGAGGGGATTCCCGCCGTCGAGGTGGTTTTCACGATCCTGCATGCCGGCGGAAAATTCGGCGGCGGCGGTTACAAGGTTTCCGGCGGACTTCACGGCGTGGGGGCTTCGGTCGTCAACGCGCTTTCCGAATGGCTGGAAGTTCGGATCTATAAGGACGGAAAGATTTATCAGCAGCGCTATGAGCGCGGCAATACGATGTACAGTCTGAAGATCGTAGGGGATTGTGATCCGGAGAAGCACGGGACCTCCGTGACCTTCTTCCCGGACCGGGAAATTTTTGAGGATATCACCTTTGACTACGATACGCTCAAGCAGCGCTTTCGCGAGATGGCTTTTCTCACGAAGGGGCTGAAGTTTACCTTTACCGATCTGCGCGGCGAGGAGCCGAGGCAGAGAATTTTCCAGTACCAGGGCGGGCTTCGGGAATTCGTCCAGTACCTGAACCGTTCCTCGGAGACGACCTACAAAAAAATCATTTCCTGCGAGGGTATGCGGAACGGCGTTTACGTGGAAGTCGCGATGCAGCACAACGACGGTTATAAAGAAAACATATACGGTTTCGTCAATAATATCGTGACGCCCGAGGGTGGCATGCATGTGGAAGGACTCCGCGCGGCGCTCACGAAAACCTTTAACGATTATGCCCGAAGCGCGAAGCTTTTGAAGGATTCGGAGCCGAACCTTTCCGGCGAGGATATCCGGGAAGGGCTGACGGCCATCGTATCGGTGAAGATCGCTGATCCGCAGTTCGAAGGGCAAACCAAGATGAAGCTTGGCAATTCCGATGCCCGGAGCGCGGTGAACAGCATTGTCTCCGAGCAGCTTAAGATCTTCCTTGAGCAGAACCCGGACGTCGGGAGGGCGACCATCAATAAATCGGTTCTCGCGCAGAGAGCCAGGGAGGCCGCCCGGAAGGCGCGGGAAATGACCCGGCGCAAGAATGCCCTGGACGGCATGTCCCTTCCGGGCAAGCTGGCGGACTGCACGGATAAGAACCCGAAAAACTGTGAGATTTTCATCGTCGAGGGAGACAGTGCCGGCGGCTCTGCGAAGACGGCCCGTTCCCGCGCGACCCAGGCGATCCTGCCGCTCCGCGGTAAAATTCTTAATGTGGAGAAGGCAAGGCTTGAGCGAATCTATGGCAATGCCGAGATCAAGGCCATGATCACGGCGTTCGGCACCGGGATCCACAACGATTTTGACATTACCAAGCTCCGGTACGACAAAATTATCATCATGACCGATGCCGATGTGGACGGCGCTCACATCGCGACGCTGATGCTGACCTTCCTTTACCGTTTTATGCCGGAGCTGATCAAGACCGGCCATGTTTATCTCGCTCAGCCGCCGCTCTACAAGCTGGAAAGGAATCGGAAGCAGTATTATGCGTACTCGGACGCGGAGCTCGACAAAATTCTGCAGGAGGTCGGCCGCGACCAGAGCAATAAAATTCAGCGCTACAAAGGTCTTGGCGAAATGGATGCCGACCAGCTCTGGGAGACGACCATGGATCCGGAGAGGCGTGTCTTAAAGCGTGTTAATATGGACGAGGATGCCGTTTCGGAAACGGATCTGACCTTCACGACGCTCATGGGCGACAAGGTTGAGCCAAGACGTGAGTTCATTGAGGAAAATGCCAAATACGTGAAGAACCTGGATATCTGACTATGTGTCTGGTTCGTTACCATTCACACCCGAGCCGGACACTTACTGTCCGGGTGCGGGCGACAGGCAAAAAGGGGTGACATATCTTGGATGACAAAACTTTCGATCAGATCCATGAGGTAGATCTGAAAAAGACCATGGAGACATCGTATATCGATTATGCGATGTCTGTCATTGTTGCGCGGGCGCTGCCGGATGTTCGCGACGGCTTAAAGCCTGTGCAGCGGCGCGTGCTCTGGTCGATGATTGAGCTGGGGAACAGCCCGGACAAGCCCCACCGCAAGTGCGCCCGTATCGTGGGCGATACCATGGGTAAGTACCACCCGCATGGGGATTCATCGATCTATGGTTCTCTCGTTAACATGGCTCAGGACTGGTCCATGCGGTATCCGATGGTGGATGGCCACGGTAATTTCGGATCGGTGGACGGCGATCCGCCGGCCGCCATGCGATATACGGAAGCGAGACTTTCCAGAGTTTCCATGGAAATGCTCGCGGATATTAACAAGGATACGGTGGATTTTGTACCGAATTTCGATGATACGGAAAAAGAGCCGTCAATTCTTCCGGCCAGAATTCCGAATCTTCTCGTCAACGGTACAACCGGTATCGCTGTGGGTATGGCGACGAATATGCCTCCCCACAACCTTCGGGAGGTCATCGATGCCTGTGTGCAGATGCTGAACGATGAGGTGGAAGGCCGCGAGACGACCGTGGACGAGCTGATGCAGATCGTAAAGGGACCGGATTTTCCGACAGGAGCGGAAATCCTCGGTCATCGCGGTATCGAGGAGGCTTATCGCACCGGACGGGGAAAGATCATTGTCCGGGCGGTGGCAAAGATTGAGACAAAGCCGAACGGAAAGTCGGAGATCCTTGTCTCGGAGCTTCCCTATCTTGTCAACAAGGCACGTCTCATCGAATCAATCGCGGAACTTGTTCGGAACAAAAAGATCGACGGTATCACGGCCTTAAACGATCATTCCAGCCGCGAGGGCATGGAAATCTGCGTCGAGGTGCGACGTGATGCCAACGCGAATGTAATCCTGAACCAGCTATATAAGCATACGCAGATGCAGGATACTTTCGGCGTGATCAATCTGGCGCTTGTAAACGGCGAGCCGAAGGTTTTGAACCTCAAAGAGCTTTTCCAAAATTATCTCAAGCATCAGGAGGATGTCGTTACCCGACGTACACGCTTTGACCTGAAAAAGGCAAAAGACCGGGCTCATATCCTTGAAGGTCTGCTGATCGCCCTGGACCATATCGACGAGGTTATACGGATCATCCGTTCCTCGGCCAATGTCCAGGAGGCGAAGGAGCGTTTGATGGAGGCCTTTGGCCTTTCGGACGTTCAGGCGCAGGCGATCGTGGACATGCGGCTGCGTGCCCTGACCGGTCTCGAAAGAAGCAAGCTGGAAGCAGAGTATCAGGAGCTTTTAGCGACGATCCGCCGCCTGGAAGAAATCCTGGCTGACCGGAAGAAGCTTCTGATCGTGATCCGCGACGAGCTCGCCGTGATCGGAGAAAAATTTGGGGATGAGCGCCGGACGAAGATCACCTACGATGAGAACGAGATCTCTATTGAAGACATGATCTCCAATGACCCGACGGTCATCACGGCCACCCAGATGGGGTATATCAAGCGCATGACGGTGGATAACTTCCGGATCCAGAATCGCGGCGGCCGGGGCGTGAAGGGGATGCAGACCATTGAGGATGATTCGGTCGTCGACGTGATGATGACTAAAAATCATGATAATCTTCTGTTCTTCACCAACCAGGGCAGGGTCTATCTCCTGAAAGCTTACGAAATCCCGGAAGCCGGGCGAACGGCCAGGGGAACGGCGCTGGTGAATTTGCTGATGCTTCAGCCAAATGAGCATGTCACGACGGTTATCCCGCTTCGGAGCCTGAAGGATGACTCGAAATATCTCTTCATGGCTACCAAAAACGGTATCGTCAAACGAACGGCGCTCTCGGCATTTGCCAATGTGAGAAAGAACGGGCTGACCGCAATCGTGCTGCAGGAGGGCGATGAGCTGATCAAGGTGCTGTACACGGAAGGATATGAGGAGGTCTTCCTGGTGTCGGCGGACGGGATGAGCATCCGTTTCCCGGAAACAGATGTGCGGCCAACGGGACGTGTTTCCATGGGTGTCAAGGGCATGACGCTTTCGGAAGGCGATTACTGTGTTTCCATGCAGCTGGGCATCCAGGGAACCTATATGCTCTGCATTACGGAAAAGGGTCTCGGCAAACGCACGCCAATCGAGGAGTTTCGGATCCAGAGCCGCGGCGGTAAGGGCATCAAGTGCTACAATCTCAATGAGCGGACCGGACGAATTGTGGATATGAAAATGGTCAATGAGGATGCGGAGATCCTTGTTGTCACGACCGAAGGGATTATTATCCGCACGCAGGTCCGTGAGATTTCGATCAACGGTCGCTACGCGAGCGGCGTTAAATGCATGCAGCTTGCGGAGGGCGTGCTTGTGGCAAGCTTTACGAAGGTTCACCCGGAAGCGCTTTCGAGAGGGGATGAGTCGGCGGCCGGGGACGCTGACGAAGAACAGGAGGCGGATCCTTCCGAAGAAAAAATCATTGATTCTCCGATGACGGAAGACGCAGAGGATGTATAAGCACCTTCATCTGATTAAGAATACTACGTTGCTTTTTATGGGGAGACACTGGCCGGAGCGCGGCTTGCGACAGGAAAAATGACAGACTGAAAGCGAAGGGGTTTTGCGGATAGGGGAGAAGTCCGTAAAAGGGTCGTGAAGAACGGAAATACAGCAAAGAAAAGGGACTTTGCGACAAAACCAGTAATGCGGCAAGGAGCCGCACAGGGAATGTCATGAAAAAAACAAAAAAATTCTCTCAAAGTTTTATAGGGTTTCTTGCGGCGGTCACTCTGGTGGCCGCCGTTATCATACCTGAATCCGGCAGAAATTTGACTTATGCCGATACAAATGAAAAAATATATAAACAAGAAGTACCGGACGATCCTCTGGAAGAAGCTCCGGAAAGCGCTGCGGCCGCAGGGAATGCGGAATTCCCGGTGGAGCTTAATGGCGCGGAGGCTGTAGCGAGCAGCCCATCGTCTGCAGAGGATGAGAAAATACCGGAAGCTCACGAGAAAGAAACGGAAATTACGAGAAGCTCGGATCCGGAAGGTATTGCTGAAATGTCCGAAATTCATGAGGAAGCTTTCGGCAGCGCGGAGACGGAACGAAAAACGGGCTCTGTGGATCCTGTCGAAGAAAAAACGGAGACAGAAAGCTTCATTCCGGAGTATGTAGACACCGTGGAAGAGCCGAAGGAAAAAACAGAAAGCGCAAACAATGAGGATACGGCATTGGCCGCAGAATCTACGGAATCTCCAGGAGAAAACGGAAAGATACTGGAAGAGGAAGCGGAGGCTGCAGAAAAAGCCGGGGCTGTAATAGACGAGGAATCAGAGAAAGAGCCGGTATTGGCCGAACCGGCAAAGAGGATACCGGAAGAGAAAACAGCAGGAGAAAATCTTACCGACGCAAAGTCCGGCGCTGTGCCCGTGAGCGGAAAAATCTTTCGGATCCGGCTTGTAAAAAACAAAGACACGGTTACGGATTCGGAGGACGGCTACGTCATCACTTCGTCGATATCAGGAAATGCAAAACAAAAATTCTTCGCGGAAAAGGTTGGAAAAAACTGGAGATTTGTGAATACCCTTACCGGGAAGGTTTTGGCGGTAACGGAACCGGACGGGAACGGCGGGAGATTTGTATCAATGGAGGAACCGACCGGAGGAAAACGAGAGCTCTGGAGACTTGTCGCGTATGGAAAAGGATACGGACTCAAATCGGTAATCGATGGGCGTGTTTTAACTTCGTCGATCAAAGGAAGCGGAAATTATACGATTCTGACGGAAGGCAAAGGAGTTTCCCGGCAGATCTGGTCCTTCACGCAGTGTCAGGAAAGTATTGCAAAAGCGGAAATAACAGTGGATACGAGCGTTGGAAGCGGTGCGAAGAGCCTTTTGCCCGAGACAACGATCCGCATGGGCGGCAGATTGCTAAAAAAAGATGTAGATTATACGATGACGGGCGGCAGCATGGCCGGCGCGGCCAAAGCGACGATCACAGGAATCGGGAATTATTCCGGCAAAGTAACTCGAGATTATGAAATTGTGGAGGCAGCCGGCGAAATCACGGATGATTATTATCTTCTTGTCCCAAAATCAGATTGGAGTCTGGCTATCGGCGCGCAGAATGGGGGGATGGTTAACGGCACGATACTGATGGCGGAAAAGAAAACCGGAGCAGAAAGCCAGATTTTCCATATCCGGAAAAGCGAAGAGGGATATGTCTTTACAAATGCTCAGTGCGAAAAGATCCTGGCTCCGGTAAAAAATGCGAAAGGTGCGGAGATTGCACTTTTTTCTCCGGGCAAAGCAGGATGCGAGATCCGGGCCGCGGTTCGCTCAAACGGAGCTTTTGTTCTGCGAATGCCTAATGGACGATATATAAAAAATATCGGCGGAAAGCTGGTGATCGGAAATAAGAGGGTTACCGAAGGAGGCTGTTTTTATTTACTGCCGGTCAGCGGACCGGTGCAGAATTTTTCAGGATCCTATTATATCAGGGCTTTAAGGCGCATACGTCTGGTCGTCGGCATAAGCACATCGTCCAAGGCCAGCGGAGCCGCCGCAATCTTCTCAAAGTATTCAGATGTTTCCTCGCAGCGATTTGAATTTATTTACAGCGGCAGCGGCTATTACCGGATCGTCGGGGAAAAAAGCCGAAAAGTTCTGACAGCCGGAGCAGACGGACGGGTTGTTCAGGAAGTCTGGACAGCATCACCGGGACAAAGGTGGGAGCCGGTGGAATCCGAAGAAGGATATCTTCTGAAAAATGCGGAAGGTAAAGTTTTGACGGTGATCAATCAAGTCGTTAAACACGGAGGAGGTCTCTGTGTTGCCGACGAAGACGGTACGACGAATCAGTTATTCCTGCTTCTGGCCAGAGGGAGCGGGGAGGCTAAGAAAAACCTTGTCAAAAAACCGCTGACGATCTATCAGGGAACAGACTACGCAGCCGTATATAATTATGACGATTATATGGATCACTATACGAATCTGGCGAATACATACGGCACGGACTGTGTCGGAGCCTTGAAGTATTTTGTAGAGCACGGCATGAGTGAGGGACAGCACGGCTCGAAATCGTTCGATGTCTGGTGTTATCGTAGATGTAATCCGGGGGTTCGCAGACAGCTCCTCGCGGACATCCCGGCATACTATCTTCACTATATAAGAACCGGAAAGGCTCAGGGACTTAAAGCGTCGGGGACTTACCAGACGACACAGGCGGCAAACCAGAGAGATCTTGCCTGGAAATGCTATAACGAATACGGGGATTATAACAGTCGTCCATACAGCCGGCAGATGTGTGAGCTTCTGAGTGCTGCGGCTGAGGTGGAATATCAGGCCTATGGATTCCCCAAGTCCATCATTATAGCCATGGCTATCAAGGAATGCGGATTTCTGACCTTTAACGGGGGACTTCCTCCCACTTCCAATAATGTGCTCACAATGAATGTGGATATGTGGAACAGCCGATGGAGGAGCGGATGGCTTGGCGGCTATGCCTCGGTAAGAGTACCGCAGTATGACAGCACACTCGGAAAGCTTGTGTATGGCTACGAAAATGTCAGGTGCTATGAGGATATTGAAGCATGCATGGAAGACTTCGCGAACTTCAAGGTATCACTGCTCGGACCGGTTAGCGCGGGAATGAGTATAGAAGAGGTTGTTGACAAATATCTGGAAGGCTACGCAACAAGTCCGGGATATAAGAGTTCGATCCTGGCGACGATCAAGCTCCATCAGCTTACAAGATTTGATCATTAAAAAATAAATGGTATAGAGCCGGACAGAGGAATCTGTCCGGCTCTGACTTTACAATCGTGCTTCTAAAGACGGCGTTTCATAATAGGGTAAAGGGAGGGCGACAGCCGAACTTCTGCCCTCCCCGCGAGGTACGCGCTGAAGAAGGCGGCCAGGTTTCTTACGCGTCACTGCGAATAAGGCAGAGGGAGGCGAACGCCGAACCTCCGCTCACTCTCGCGAGCCGCGCTGCAAAAAGGCAGCAGATATCCTTGCGCGGCTTTGTGAATAGGGTAAGAGGGAGGCGAACGCCGACCTCTGCCCCGCATCGCGAGCCGCGTGCTGCCGAAGGCAGCTTTCCTTACGCGGCTCTGTGAATAAAAAAAAACGGACTGTAAACAGCCCGTTTTGTAAGCGGATAATGGGAATCGAACCCACCTCTCAACCTTGGGAAGGTCGTATTCTACCGATGAACTATATCCGCAAGCTTTTTCTTGAACAAAAAGCATTATATCATAGGAAAAAGCGTTTGTAAATAATGAAAATTACAAATTATAGTGTTGACATGAAAAAGTTTATTTAGTATAATAACCAAGCGCGGACAGAAGATGGATAAAATCGTAAGTCTGCGAAGGTTTACAACCTTGACATACGGCGGATGATCGGGCATGGAGAAGTACTCAAGTGGCCGAAGAGGCGCCCCTGCTAAGGGTGTAGGTCGTGAATAACGGCGCGGGGGTTCAAATCCCCCCTTCTCCGTTTACAGACAAAGGTTATCCAATGTGCCAGAAACCCCACCGCATAAGCTGCGGCGGGGTTTCTTTCATATGATGCAATCATGATCCGAAAAAATCGTGTCCGGTAGGAATGAGTATTACAAACGGGTATTACTCTAAAAGTCCCGCGGTGCGACCGCCGGATGGGCGTGCTCGCACGCACAGACGTGCGGTCATAGCGCGGGTTAGCCTGTATGAGCAGGGAGGGCGGCAGCCCGGACTGCGAATACAGGCGGCGATGGCGGGAGCTGCGAAGCAGCGGAGCCATCGACTTTTATACATGGTAAAAAAGTGCTTGCATTTGATGAAAAGCTCTGTTATGATTATCAGCACACCGCAGGAAACGCGGTGATTCATAAAGAAAACCTCACAAAAAGAAAAAATATCTTAAAAAAAAAGCTTGACAAAGCAAAAATGAGGTGTTATCTTTAAGAAGTTGTGTCGCAAGACACACGAACCTTGATAACTGAACAGTGATACACATACGACCTTGAAAATTTCTTTACAGGTTTCGTGCAAAACGAGACGAACCAAAGTAAATTGAAGGAAACGGACAGAGCGAACTTTTTTAGTCAGCTCATCCGGACCTTGATTGAATATCTTTCAGAGAGTTCGATCCTGGCTCAG
>CACZBB010000035.1 GCA_902779245.1 uncultured Lachnospiraceae bacterium
GGCGCTACTGCTGGGTCACCTACAAGGGCACCGAGGCCCGGACGATTTCCGAGCAGATCGGATTTACCGAAGGGATCTACTGCCTGGATTCCAGGATCGACACGACCCGTTTCTACGAGCTGGTCCTGAAAATGGCAGATTCAGCTCTTCGAACAGCGGCAGCGTGACATTAATAAGACAGCCGCCGAAACACTTTTGCGGTTGGGAAGAGCGCTTGGCTGCAGTATGGAGGACCTGATGGAGAAGTGAGGAGTGCCTGTGCGATCCTCGCCCGGAGCTTTTTGCGGCAGGCGCGAGGGATCGAATGCGTCATGATTAAATTCATGGATAGCCGGACTGGAGGTTTACGACAGTCCGGCTTTTTCAGTGCCTGCCATGAAAAAACAGCCGGCTTCTTAGGGGCGGCCGTAAGCCCAAACCGCCGATTTGAAGCTTTTGGGCTTATATTTCGCAGCTTCTTTGGGATGGCCGTAAGCCCGGACCGCCCTTTTGAAGCCTTTGGGCTTATTTTCCGAAGCTTCCAAGGGATGACCATAAGCCCAAACTTCCCTTTTGAAGCTGCCGTCTTGTCCGTGAGCGAGGTGGATTCGGATATGTAAAAAATTTTTCAAAAAATAGTTGACAGCTTTGAGAGGGTGGAGTATAGTATCACATAGATGTTAGCACTCCAACACAATGAGTGCTAACAAAGAAAAAAGACAGAGCTTTCCTTAATTATATAATGAAAAGCCCGGAGGCTTCCCCGGCGGCGGAGGCCGCGATGATTGAGCGAAGGAGGTGATGCATATGGAGATGGACGGGCGGAAACGGAAGATCCTTGACGCGATCATCCGCAACTATCTGGAAACCGGCGAGCCGGTCGGCTCACGGACCATTTCCCGCTATACAGACCTTCACTTAAGCTCCGCGACGATCCGGAACGAGATGTCCGACCTGGAGGAGATGGGCTACATCGTGCAGCCCCACACCTCGGCCGGCCGCATCCCGACGGACAAGGGCTACCGCCTCTACGTCAACAGCATCGTCGAGCAGAAGACGCAGCACGCCGAGGCGATGAACAGCCTGATGATCTACCGGACCACCCGCCTGGAGGAGATGCTCAAGCAGGTCGTGCGGATCCTGGCAAGCCAGACCCAGTACACGACCATGATCTCGGCTCCCTCCTACCGCGGCAACAAGGTGAAGTTCATCCAGCTGACGCGCATAACGTCCCGGCAGCTCCTCAACGTGGTCGTGATCGAGGGCAATATCGTTAAGAATCATCTCTTCGATCTTACGGAGGATATCGACGAGGAGACGGTCGGAAGGCTGAACTTCCTTCTCAATTCAAGGCTCAACGGCTTGACGCTCATGGACATCAACCTTGGCCTGATCTCCAATATTAAGGAGGAGGCGGGCGTCCACGCGGATGTCGTCAGCGACGTGCTCGACACCATCGCGGAGGTCATCCGGGCCGAGACCGATGAAAACATGGAGATCTACACAAGCGGCGCGAACAACATTTTCCGCTATCCGGAGCTCGCCGACAGCTCGAAGGCACAGCTTCTGATCTCCACGATCGAGGAAAAGAGCGGGCTGGCGGACTTCGTAAAAGAGACGCGGGAGCGCGAGAGCCAGGGAGAGACCGGCATTCAGGTCTACATCGGCGACGAGAGCCCCGTGGAGGAAATGAAGGACTGCAGCGTCGTCACGGCGAGCTATGATCTCGGCGACGGCCTGACCGGCACGATCGGGATCATCGGTCCGAAGCGCATGGACTATGAAAAAGCCATGCGGAACCTTAAGGAAGTCAAAAAGTCGCTGAACAACATCTTTGGCAGCGTCCGGATGGAGGACGAGCCGACGGGTCCGGGAGATCCGGGCGACGTGGGGTAGCCGAAAGAAATTTTTGCAAATGCAGCTTCGGGAGGCCGGCTGTCAGGGAAAAATATTCCAGGCCAAAGGATGGCCGGAAATCTGCAAAAAACCGGCATTTGCGGCCTTGGAAAATCCGGGAGCCTCATGTCAGGGAAAATCCCCCGGACAGAAAAATGCCCGGGAAAGCGCAAGAAACCGGCATTAGCGGCTTCAACGATCTCGGGCAGCAGCCGAAAAAGCGGAAACATAAGGCCTGCGAAGACTTCGGCGTCGGCGAAAACCGTCGGCGGATACAGGCGGAAAAGAATACGGAGAGTGCATAGCTATGGAAGAGGAATTGAAGAAAGCCGATCCGGCCGCTGAGGAGACCGGAACCGCGGCGACCGAGGCCGCGGTGGAAGAGACGAAAACGGCCGCCGAGACCCCGAAGGAAGCCGGCGAAGCCGATCCGGTGCAGGAGGCCGTGAAGAAAGCCTACGAGATGGCCGCCGAGAACGGCCAGAGCCCGGAGGAGGCGGACGAGAAGGCGTCGGAGACAGAAGAAGAGCCTGCCGGTGAAGACGGCGGGAAAGAAGAGGAGGCGGGCGGTTTGTTCGGGCGAAAGGAAAGAAAGCTGAAAAAAGAGCTCGAACAGGCATGCGAAGAGCTCGCGGAGAAGAAAAACAGCTACCTTCGGCTGATGGCGGAATTTGACAATTACCGCAAGCGCACCGAGAAGGAAAAGTCCGGCATGTACGCGATGGGCGCGAAGGATGTGATCGAGAAGATCCTGCCGGTCCTGGACAATTTCGAGCGCGGCTTCTCGCTGGTCTCCGAGGAGGATAAAGAGGATGCCTTCGTGCAGGGCGTGGAAAAAATTTACAAGCAATTCACCACGGTGCTCGAAGAGCTGGGCGTTTCGCCCATCGACGCGGAGGGCAAGGAATTCGACCCGAACCTCCACAACGCGGTGATGCATATAGAAGACGAGAACCTCGGCGAGAACATCGTCGCCCAGGAGCTCCAGAAAGGCTACTTATATAAGGACAGCGTCGTCCGGCACTCCATGGTGACGGTGGCGAACTGATCCGGAGCAGGAAGGTCTGCGGGATGCTAAGGCATGGACTGTTGTCTGTACACTGAGGCGTGCCTCCGTCCGAAGGACGATTTTATTGCAAAACGCTTTCGTTACTGTGAACGGAGTGAACCGTAACGAAAGCGGCGGCAGAAAGCAGGCTCCGACCGGAAAAAACGCGCGGGAAAAGCTGTAAGGACTGCAGATTCAGCCGGCAGGCCGAAGACGGGCTTTTCAAAAAGGAAAGCGGCCGGCAAAGGCGGCTTTCGGAGGAGGCGCGGTAAAATGGCTGTTGGAAGTATAGAAAAATCCTAAGTCAGCTTAGATCAGAAATAGGGAGGAATTATCATGAGTAAGATTATCGGTATCGATCTTGGAACGACAAACAGCTGCGTGGCGGTTATGGAAGGCGGACAGCCGGTGGTTATTGCGAACGCGGAAGGCGCGCGCACCACACCGTCGGTCGTCGCGGTCACGAAGTCCGGCGAGCGCCTGGTCGGCGAGCCGGCAAAGCGCCAGGCGGTGACCAATGCGGACAATACGATCGCTTCGATCAAGCGGAAAATGGGCACGAATGACCATGTGACGATGGGCGGAAAGTCCTACACGCCGCAGGAGATCTCCGCGATGGTTCTTCAGAAGCTGAAGGCGGACGCGGAAAATTATCTCGGTGAGTCGGTCACCGAGGCGGTCATCACCGTTCCGGCGTACTTCAACGACGCGCAGCGCCAGGCGACCAAGGACGCCGGCAAGATCGCGGGCCTCGAGGTCAAGCGAATCATCAACGAGCCGACGGCGGCGGCCCTTGCCTACGGTCTTGACAACGAGAAGGATCAGAAAATCATGGTCTACGACCTCGGCGGCGGAACATTTGACGTGTCCATCATCGAGATCGGTGACGGCGTCATCGAGGTTCTGGCCGTGAACGGCGACAGCCACCTCGGCGGCGACGACTTCGACAATGCCATCACCCAGTACATGCTTCAGGATTTTAAGAACAAGGAAGGCGTGGACCTCTCGAACGACAAGATGGCCCTGCAGCGTCTGCGCGAGGCCGCCGAGAAGGCGAAGAAGGAGCTTTCCTCTTCGACCACGACCAACATCAACCTGCCGTTCATCACCGCGACGGCCGAAGGCCCGAAGCACTTCGACATGGACCTTACCCGCGCGAAGTTCAACGAGCTGACCCATGACCTCGTGGAGCGCACCGCGATCCCGGTCACCAAGGCCATGCAGGATGCCGGCCTTTCGAACTCCGACCTTACGAAGGTCCTTCTGGTCGGCGGCTCCACCCGTATCCCGGCGGTGCAGGACAAGGTCCGCGCGCTGACCGGCCGCGAGGCGAGCAAGTCCCTCAACCCGGATGAGTGTGTCGCTGTCGGCGCTTCCATCCAGGGCGGCAAGCTGGCCGGCGACAAGGGCGCTGGCGATATCCTTCTTCTCGATGTCACGCCGCTGTCGCTTTCCATCGAGACCGAGGGCGGCATCGCTACCCGCCTCATCGAGCGCAACACGACCATCCCGACCAAGAAGAGCCAGGTGTTCTCGACGGCCGCGGACAACCAGACGGCGGTGGATATCCATGTTCTCCAGGGCGAGCGCCAGTTCGCGGCGGACAACAAGTCCCTCGGCCAGTTCCGTCTGGACGGCATCCCGCCCGCACGCCGCGGCGTACCGCAGATCGAGGTTACCTTCGATATTGACGCGAACGGCATCGTGAACGTCTCCGCGAAGGACCTTGGCACCGGCAAGGAACAGCACATCACCATCACCGGCGGCTCCAATATGTCCGACGCCGAGATCGACAAGGCCGTCAAGGAAGCGGCAGCGTTCGAAGCTCAGGATAAGAAGCGTAAGGAAGGCGTTGACGCGAAGAATGAGGCCGAGAACATTGCGTTCCAGGTCGAGAACGCCCTGAAGGATGCCGGCGACAAGCTGGATGCCTCCTCGAAGGCGCAGGTCGAGGGTGACCTTGCCAACCTTCGCAGCGTGAACGAGAAGTACAAGAACACGCAGAACCTCGGCGATTCCGAGATCGCGGAGCTTAAGGATGCCAAGGAAAAGCTCATGAACAGCGCGCAGCAGCTCTTCGCGAAGATGTATGAGCAGACCCAGCAGCAGGCCGGCCCGCAGGCAGGCCCGGGACCGCAGGACGGTCCGCAGCAGGGTAACGGCGGAAAAGACGATGTCGTGGACGCCGACTACACGGAAGTGTAAGAGAAGGTCTCCGGACTTTGAAGCGGAGCCGCCTGCGTGAAATGAAAGCAGCATAGCAGCCGTCGGCAGTCTTCGGGCTGCCGGCGACTTTGCGGCGTTCTCAGGTATGTGAGGAAATACAGCCCTCCGGGAATGGCAAAAAGCGCGGGACATCCTCCGATCAGAGGACAAAGCATTTGTCGAAAATATAAAGAGAAAGGAGCCGTCCGGGCGACCGGCGGCATGGTGGATATAGAAAATGGCAGAGAAACGGGATTATTATGAGGTGCTCGGCGTCGATAAATCCGCGGACGCCGATACCTTGAAGAAAGCTTATCGACAGCTCGCCAAGAAATATCACCCGGACGCCAATCCCGGGGACGAGACGGCGGCGGAGAAATTCAAGGAGGCCTCGGAGGCCTACTCGGTGCTTTCGGATCCGCAGAAGCGGCAGCAGTATGACCAGTTCGGCCACGCGGCCTTCGAACAGGGCGGCATGGGCGGAGCCGGCTTCGACGGCTTCGGCGGCTTCAGCGCGGATATGTTCGCGGATATTTTCGGCGACATTCTCGGCGGGCGCCGGGGGCGGAGCCGCGCCGACAACGGCCCGATGCGCGGGGCCAATGTCCGCGCTTCCATCAACATTTCTTTCGAGGAGGCGGTTTTCGGATGCGAGAAGGAGCTGGAGCTCAATCTCCGTGAACCCTGCCCGACCTGCGGCGGGAGCGGCGCGAAGCCCGGTACCTCGCCGTCGACCTGCGGCAGGTGCGGCGGCTCCGGCCGGATCATTTCCCAGCAGCAGTCGATTTTCGGGATGATGCAGACCGAATCCGTCTGCCCGGAATGCCGCGGCACGGGCAAAATCATCAAGGAAAAATGCACGGGCTGCCGGGGAACCGGCGCGATCACGCGCAAAAACAAGATCAAGGTGCAGATTCCGGCGGGCATCGACAACGGCATGAGTGTCCGCGTCCGCGACAAGGGCGAGCCGGGGACGAACGGCGGGCCGCGCGGCGACCTTCTCGTCGAGGTGCGCGTATCAAGGCATCCGATCTTTCAGCGGGATGACACGGATCTCTACTCCACGGTGGCGGTTCCGTTCACGAAAGCCGCGCTCGGCGGGAAGATGCGGATCCGCACGATCGACGGCGAGGTTGAATACGAGATCAAACCCGGAACGCAGACCGACACCCGTATCCGGCTCCGCGGCAAGGGAGTTCCCTCCGTCCGCGGCGGCGGCCGGGGCGACCAGTACGTGACCCTCGTGGTCCAGGTGCCGACGAAGCTCACAAGAGACCAGAAAACCGCCCTCAAGGCATTTGCCGAGACCATGGGCGAGGACGTATAAACGAAAACAGAGAGCGTTGGGGCTGTCGCAGATGTGGCTTAATCGCCACGGCGGCAGCCTTTTCTATTCGCGGAGCTTCCGGCAGCCTTCGGGTGGTCCCGACGGCTGAATCCAAAAGAAAAGATTGCCCGGAAAGGCTTTAGGGGCTATACTGTAGAGGTTAGGGAGGGTATTTTGCCATGAAAAAATACATAAGCATACTGATGATTTTTCTCTTGCTGCTTGGCGTTCTTTCCGGCTGCGGGGGGACGGCCCCGTCCCCGGCGTCGTCCGGAGCTGCCGGCTCTTCGGCAGGCCCGTCCGCGGATTCCTCGAAAACGGATGCCTCCGCGGCGGATTCCCAAAAGGACGCGGAGGCGTCCCTGAAGGATCTCGTGATCCTCTACACGAACGACGTTCACTGCGGCGTGGACGACAACCTCGGTTATGCCGGCCTCAGCGCTTATCGAAAGGAGCTTGAGGCGGACGGCAAGACCGTGCTCCTTGTGGATGCCGGCGATTCCATCCAGGGTGCGGATATCGGAATGATGACCAATGGCGAAGCGATCATCAGGCTGATGAACGCGCTGAAATACGATGTCGCGACTTTAGGCAACCACGAATTCGAATATTAGGTCGAGAAACTGATTGAAAATACGAAAAATGCGGATTTTCCGTACGTCTGCTGCAATTTTAGGGACGCGAAAAGCGGGAAGCTGATTTTTGAACCGTACACGATCCTCGAAGCCTGCGGAAAGAAGCTTGCCTTTGTCGGAGTCGTGACCCCCAAAACGATCACGACCTCGATGCCGACGTATTTTAAGGATGAGGACGGAGAATATAGATATGATTTCTGCGGCGGAGAAGAGGGAAAGAAGCTGTATGAAGCCGTGCAGCAGGCTGTCGATGATGCCCGCGCGGAGGGGGCGGAGCTCTGCATCCTCCTCTCGCACCTCGGCGTGGATGACGCCGACGTCCCCTACAACGTGCTGAACGTGATCGCGAACACGAACGGGATCGACGTTGTCCTGGACGGACATTCCCATTCCGTCCTTCCATCCGAGGAAATAAATAATAAGGACGGGGAGAAGGTCCTTTATTCCCAGACCGGCACCAAGCTTGCCAACATCGGAAAGCTGTCCTTTGACGATAACGGCAAGATGAGCTGCGAGCTGGTCTCGGAGACTGAAAACACGGACGAAACCATCACGGAGCTGATCCAAAAGCTTCGGAGCGGCTATCAGGAGATGCTGAACGAGCACGTCGGGCACACGAAATACGATCTTGCGATCTCCGATGAAGACGGCAATCGGATCGTGCGAAATGTCGAGACAAATCTTGCGGATCTCGTGGCGGACGCGTTCCGGTACGCGGCGGATTCGGAGGTCAGCGTGATTGTCGGCGGAAATGTCCGCGTAGACTTAAAGGCGGGGGAGCTGACGATGGGGGATATCTATGCCGTCCTGCCTTTTGGGAACAACATCGTGCTCATCGAGGCTACCGGGCAGCAGCTCGCGGATGCTCTGGAATTCGGCGCCAGAGCCGAGCCGGAGGAGTGCGGAGGCTTTATGCAGGTGTCCGGCATAGAATATACGCTGGACATGAGTGTGCCTTCCGGGGTGAAGACCGATGAAAATGATCAGATGATCGGGATCGAAGGCGAGCGGCGTGTTAAGGATATCCGGATCAACGGCGAGCCGCTGGATCCTGAGCGCGTGTACACGGTCGGCGGCACGGCTTTTACGCTGCTTTTTGGCGGGGACGGCTATACGTCCTTTAACGGCTGTGAGCAGATCTCCATCGATTCCATGCTGGATGCGGAGGCGCTCAGCTCCTACATCCGGGATATCTGCGGCGGCGAGATCCCGGAGCAGTACGCGAACCGCTACGGCGAGGGCAGAATCAAACTGATCGGTGAATAAAAGAAGGAGCATTCATGAATAAGATCGGAATCGTTTTAGAAGGCGGCGCGATGCGCGGAATGTTCACGGCCGGCGTCCTCGATGTCCTCATGGAAAACAAAATCACCTTCGACGGCGCGATCGGCGTTTCGGCCGGAGCGGTCTTCGGCTGCAACCTGAAATCCGGACAGATTGGGCGGGCGATCCGCTACAACCTCCATTTTTCCGGAGACTGGCGGTACTGCTCGATGAAATCCCTCCTGAAGACGGGAGATATTTTCGGCAAGGACTTCTGCTACCGCGAGCTGCCATTTGCCCTGGATATCTTCGACACGGACGCGATCCGGAAGAATCCGATGGAATTCTACGTGGTGGCGACAGACGTGGAGACCGGAAAGGGCGGTTACCGGAGGATCACCACGGGCGAGGGCGCGGACATGCTCTGGCTCCGCGCCTCCGCGTCCATGCCGCTGGTCAGCCGCCCGGTCCGCATCCGCGACCGGTATTTCCTCGACGGGGGCATCGCGGATCCGATCCCCCTACGCTCCTTCGAGATGCTGGGCTATCCGAAAAACGTGGTTGTCCTTACCCAGCCGGACACCTACCGGAAGCAGAAGGTCAAAAATCTTCCCGTGATCAAAGCGGCGCTCCGAAGGTATCCGGCCTTTATCGAGAGGATTGAGGACCGGCACCTTCGCTACAACGCCCAGACCGAGTATGTCCGGAGAAGAGAGGCGGAGGGCGCGGTCTTCGCGATCCGTCCCGATTACCCGCTGGGCATCGGCTCCACCGAGCGCGATCCCAGAGAGCTTCTTCGCGTCTACCTCCACGGAAGAGAGGTCATGCGCCGGGAGCTGCCGGGGCTGCTGAGCTTTATCATCGAAAGCAAAGCAGAAAACGCCTGACAAAATAGAAAGGAAAAGAAAATGTCCTGCACAACAGTTTTAGTCGGAAAAAATGCGAGCAGCGACGGCTCGACGATGATCGCCCGCACGGATGACGGGCGCTTTGATGTGAAGAAAATGGTGGCCGTGGAGCCGGAAAAACAGCCGAAAACCTACAAAAGCGTGCTTTCTCACGTGACGGTTCCGCTCCCCGAAAACCCGATGCGCTACACGGCCTGCCCGAACGTGGATACGAGCAAGGAAGGCATCTGGGCGGCGACCGGCATCAATGCGGCAAATGTCGGCATGACGGCGACGGAGACGATTACGTCGAACCCCCGCGTGCTCGCCGCCGACCCGCTCGTCGTCTACGAAAAGGCAAAGGGCCGCAAAAAAGAGGTGATCGGGGGGCTTGGGGAGGAAGACTATGTGGTACTGGTGCTTCCGTATATCCACAGTGCCCGCGAGGGTGTCCTTCGCCTTGCCGAGCTTCTTGAAACCTACGGTACCTATGAGTCCAACGGTATCGCCTTCAACGACCGCGATGAGGTCTGGTGGATGGAAACCATCGGCGGCCACCACTGGATGGCCCGGCGCGTCCCGGACGACGCCTGCGTCCTCGCCCCGAACCAGTTTGCCATGGACAGCTTCGACCTCGAAGACGCCTTCGGCGCGCGGAAGGACAATCTCTGTTCGGCCGACCTTCGCGAGTTCATTGAAAGATACCATCTCGACCTGAACCAGAACGGCGCGTTCAACCCCCGCGACATCTTCGGCTCCCGCGGCGACAGCGACCACATCTACAACACGCCCCGCGCCTGGCATATGGGCCGTTACCTCGCCTCGCGGAGCCTCCGCTGGGATGGCACGGATCCGCGCCTTACGCCCGAGAGCGACGACCTTCCCTGGTTCCTCGTCCCGGACCGGAAGATTACCGTCGAGGATATGATCTACCTCCTCTCCGCGCATTACCAGGGCACGGATTTTGACCCGTACATCTCCCGCGATACCAAAAAGCGCGGAATGTACCGCTCCATCGGCATCAACCGCACCGGCGTGACCTCCATCTGCCAGATTCGGCCGGAAGGTCTTGCCGGCATCGAGTGGGTCGCCTTCGGCTCGACCACCTTCTCCGGCTTTTTCCCGGTCTATCCCAATGTCCCGAAGCTCCCCGACTACCTCTCGAAGGTCACGATGGATGTTTCAACGGACAACCTCTACTGGGCGAGCCGGCTTCTCGACGCCCTCTCGGACATGGCCTATACAGCCAGCATCCGTGAGATCGAGCGTTACCACAACGCCTGCCTCGTCGCCGGCCGCAGAATCCTCCTCGAATACGATGAAAAGATGGCTGCCCTCTGCCCGGACCCGGCAAATGCCCCCGCCGATATTTCTTCGGCGCTTGAGAAGCTTTCCGTCGAGGCAAATGCAAAAATCTGCCAAATGGCGGAGAAGGAGACGACCCAGGCTCTCGGCGTCATCCTCCAGAAAGCCAGCGAGCTCATGCGCAACGGATTTAAGCTGTCGGACAACTGACTAAGGAAAAAGGAAAGATCCGCGGACCGCTTTTCCCTGAAAAAACGTCCAGTGGACGTTTCTGTCGGAGTGGACGTTTCTGTCGGAGTGGACTGTTTTTAAGTGAAACGCAGGCCTCGGGTGCTTGCAGGCAGCCGCGCGCCGACAAGGCGTGAATCGGCATATTATATGTTTTTTGTGATACGAAAGAGAAAAACTTGTTATAATTGACGGAAAAACAGCGGACCTTCTGAAATAAGTATCTATAAAAATGATAAAAATATTTCGTTTGAGAAAATATTTTAATACAAATTGAAAAAGGCGGTTTTCCTTTCCGGCCGTATAGGGTATAATGAAAGTGGATTTTTATGTCCACTTTCATTTTTTTTGCAAGCTAAATTTTGACGCTTGTGTACCGTCTCAATCATTTTTTATGTTATTCTCGACATCCTCGCGCCATCTGCCGCGCTGCCGTCAGTCAGCGATGCCACCGCATCGCCTCCCTCCTCCGTTTTGCATTTTAAGCAAATCAGTCATGAATAACGATCAAGATGAAAGAGACGCCGCACGGGAATCATATTTCATAGAAGAACATCTAAGCAGAGAAGCGATTCGTTACGGTTCACGGTGTGAAAAATAACAGCGATTCATTTGACTAGAAGGAGGCAGAGCGTATGCGTAACAGGACAGGCTTGAGGGGAAAAATCGTCTCGGGAACACGAAGGGTTCTCGCTTTTTTGCTGGCGTTGGCGCTTCTTTTGGGAACCGTGGGCAGCTATAAGCTGGTCGGCGGCTCCGAGGCGCGGGAGATCTTCCTTGACGGCATCGGGGAAAATGCGCCCGAAAACGCGGAAGCGAAGGAGGCGGTCCGTCACGCTCTCAGGATCCGTCTCTCCCTGGCAGAGAGCCTCATTTCCGATCCGGCATACGCAGACGCTTTCGGCTCAGCCGAGGACGCAGAGCCGGCGGTCCGGGGCGAAGCGTTAAAACCGAATACGGCAGATGTAACCGCTCCTGACCCTGCGGAGGAATCGAAAAAAGCCGGGACGGAAAAGTTTTCGGGCGACCCCTGGGCCGTGCTCGCGGATGCCCTCCGCAAAGACGAAAAACAAAGCATCTGGCAGCATTTTCAGGAAATCCTTCGCAGAGAAGCGGGAACGGCTGCCGAATACGAACGAGCTAAGCTCGCCGGGACAAATATTGAGGAAAACAGGCCGGCCGATGAGGGCGGCTTAAAAGGCATTCCCGAAGATCACGGCCTTGCCGGCGCGGAAAGCCCCGCGCAGGACAGCCCCAAAGCGGACGCGGAAGAGCCGGGATCCGAAACGGCCGACAATCCCGCGGATGCGCCCGAGGAACAGGGTTTCTCCGCATTAAACGAACAGATCCGGAACCGGGACAGCCGGGAAGGCATCTTCACGGAACCGGAAACTCCCGGTCGGAAGTTTGCGCGGGAAAATCCTGAAGAAAATATGCCCGCCGGTGATTTTTCCTATAGACTGACCATCAACGATGCGCCATACACGGGGATTTTCTATCTGGGCGATGAGGAAGCCTATGCCCGGGACGGCCTTGTGACAGTCCCGGCCACGGCCCTGCCGGCGGAGCTCACCTTCCCGGAAGCGGCTGCCGAGGGCGACGAGATCGCCATCGAGCAGATCTCCGGCGCAGGCCTCCACATGAAGGAGCCGACATTTGCCGAATCCGGAGAGGCCGTCACCGTCCTTGAGGACGGCAAAACTCTCACCCTCACGGCCGGCGCGGCGGACACGAGCCTGAATCTCACCTACGACGCGCCCGCGTCGAAGGAGATCAGCGCCCTCGTCCTCTGGATCGACGATCCGGGCGAGCGCCCCGCCCGCGGCAAATACGCCGAAGACCTTTTCATCACCTTTGCGTACGGCAGCGCCGCCCCGCGTATCCTCCGCGAGGAAAATATGAAAGCTCTCGGCATCGACGAGCTGCCCGCCTTCACAGGACGGGAGATCCCCGAAGGCGCGGCCCTCGCGGACCTTCTCGAAAGCCTTTCGGAGCAATCCTGCTCAGCGCTTCTTTCGTATTTCAAAGCTTTATATAAGGAAGAAACCGATGCCGCCGCCCGCGAAAAAGCCTTT
>CACZBB010000036.1 GCA_902779245.1 uncultured Lachnospiraceae bacterium
GTTAGCACTCATTTATATGGAGTGCTAACATCTGCATGTTAATATACTCCCTTGCACCTGCCTTGTCAAGCATTTTTTTACAAATTATGAAGATACCGGCATTCCAGGCTCCGGTAAAGTAAAAAGCCCTTACGGTTCATACCCGAACCGGACACCTGTTGGCCGGCTGCGGGCCAGAGATATAGCAGCAAAAGTACAGATCCCAAAAAGGCAATCCATCGTTTTGCGGCGTAGCGTGTGCTGCCACAGGCAGCGATCTTCCTTTGACGCCTCCGTGAAAAAAAGTGCCTCCCGAAAGCTTTCGGGAAGCGCCTGCCATCTTCTTTTCTTATCCAATCGCCTTCAGATGATAAATGAAAGCCGTAAAATCGGGAACCTCCCTCGGAACGGGAATGCCGGCGTGCATCAGCGCCATGCCCGATGCCGTGTATTTTTCGCCGTCGCCCTCGATCGTATACAGCCTGTTCGGCTCAAGGCCTCTGCACTTAATGTATTCCTGCGGACCGTTCATGGTGAGGTTGACGGTGATGACCGTCACCAGCGCCTCACTCCTGTCCTTCGCCACGCTCTCCCACGCAACAAGGTTCACCTGCTCAAAAGGATTGACCAGCCGGTAATAATCGCCGAAGAAATTAAGATCATAATATTTATGGTAGAGATTGCTCATCCGCTTGCAGGCCTGAATTTCCTTCTTTTTAAGCTTTGTGGCATCCAGCTCATAGCCGAAGGTTCCGCACATCGCGATCGCGGCCTTCGTCTCGAGCGGGACCATGGGGCTCGCGTTGGACACATGCGCCCCCATCGTACAGGTCGGATACAGGAAGGACGACCCGTAATGAAGCTTCAGGTTGTCCAGCGGCTTGGTGTTGTCGGAGCTCCAGTACTGCACAAAATACGTGAGCATCGCCGTATCAAAGCGTCCGCCGCCGCCCGCGCAGCCCTCAAACATGATATTGGGGTGTGTCTTGATGATCCCGTCCATCACGCGGTAAAGCCCCAGCACATAGCGGTGCGAAACCTCGCCCTGCCGCTCGGCCGGCAGCGAGTTGGACCACAGATCGGTGATCGCGCGGTTGTCGTCCCACTTTACATAATAAATATTCGCGCTGTCAAGAATCCGGTTAATGCTCTCGATGAGATAATCCTGAACCTCTTTCCGGCCCACGTCCAGTACCAGCTGGTTGCGGCTCCGGACCGCGTGCCGTCCGGGGATCTCCATGACCCAGTCCGGATGTGCGCGGTAAAGATCCGAATCCTCCGAAACCATTTCCGGCTCAAACCAGATACCGAACTTCATGCCTAAATCATTGATCTGCCGGACAAGCTCCGTCAGGCCGCATTTGATCTTCTTTTCGTTCACATACCAGTCGCCGAGACCTGAATTATCGTCGTCCCTCTTGCCGAACCAGCCATCGTCCATGACGACCATCTCGACGCCCATGCCCTTGGCCGCTTTGGCGATCTCCACGAGCTTCACGTCGTCGAACGTGAAAAATGCCGCCTCCCAGGTGTTGATCAGCACCGGACGTTTTACGTCGCGCACGAATTTGCTCTTATTCAGGTTGTTCCGGATGAAATTGTGATACTTGCGGCTCATGCCGCCAAGACCCTTGTGCGAGTAGGTCATCAGCACCGCCGGCGTGTCGAAATCCTCGCCCGGCGCCACGGGATAGCTGAACAGACGGTCGTTGATGCCCATCACCAGCCGGGCCTGATCGTACTGGTCAAGCTCGACCTCCGCGAGGAAGCTTCCCGAATACATCAGCGCGAAGCCGTAGCACTCGCCGTACTCCTCGTTGGCGTTTCTCTCGACGAGGGCGATGAACGGGTTCTGCTGGTGAGAGGAAATACCGCGGCCGCTTCGGACCTTGTGAACATGATGGGTCAGCGGCTGACGCTCTACCTGGCGCTCCTGTCCATACCGGCCCGGCAGGGAAATCAGGTCCAGGTTCTTCCCGTTCATATAGTCCATATTGAAGGACATGATCCGCTTCAGCTTGATCTCTCCGTCCCCGCCGTTGTGGACCCGCACCGCCCGCATGATCACGTCCGCCTCTTCAAAGACGGAATAAAGGAGCGTCACGCGCACCTTGGTCACGGCATCCTCCAGCACGATCTCCAAGGTATCCACCGTGTCCGTTTCCCGGGCAAATGCGGTGGGCAGACCGTTCAGCGTAAACGGTCCTTTATAAACCGTATGCGATACATACCGTCCGTCAAATGAAAAGCTGCCGTCGGCGTTCTGAACTTCGATGGAGTTAATGCGGAAATCGCCCTGCTGCTGGGTGGTGAATTCCTGCGGCTGCGCGTCCAGAGAAAAGGTGCGTTCCTTCAGAGAGTCGTACGGATTGCCCGAAAAACCGCGGTCATAGCGGCGGATCAGGAAGGAAAGATCTTCGTCATGAATCGTCGATCCGTAATACAGATGGTTTACATAGTTAAGATTTCCGATTTTCAGCTGGTACGTTGTTCTGAATGTATGCAGAGAAAAAGTCTTTTTGCTTTCATTATACAGAATAGACATAACATTACCTCCATCGATTCTTTACATTTGACGATATCATACCTCCCCGTCCGGGAGAATAGGCTATAAGAAGCTTTTACATGCATTATGTACTATAAATGTTACCGCCCGGTTTTTTCATTTTTCTTTTGTATAGTAAACGGGCATATATAGTTCACACTCTGTGCCACCATGTATAAAAGTCGATGGCTCCGCCGCTGACGCGGCTCCCGCCTTCGCCGCCTGTATTCGCAGTCCGGGCTGTCGCCCTCTTGGCTCTACAGGCTAGCCCGCGCTATGACTGCGCGTCTGTGCGTGCGAGCACACCCATCCGGCATCCCGGAATTTAATCGCCCTCCGGGCAATGATACTTTCAGAGAAAATCTCCATGCGCTGGCGCGCGCCACCACGGGATATTATTTCGTGTACGCGCATGTCGAAATACCTGAATTTAATCGCCCTCCAGGCGATGAGGAATAATAGAGTAAAAAGAAAGCCGCCGGGCAGGTACCGGCAGCTTTCTTTTCGTGCAAACATTTGCCCGGGTATCAAAATACCTGATTCACGAACCGCCTCGCGCGCCCGCGCCCTGCAGATCCCGAATCAGTATTTATGTTTTCGCTCTTCGCTCCCGGACTTCACCAAGCTCATCAAAGATGAAATCGTTTCTTACTTTAATATAGGTCCCCTTCATGCCCGAGGAGCGGGACTCGATGATCCCGGCACTCTCGAACTTCCGAAGAGCATTGACGATGACCGAGCGCGTGATGCCCACGCGATCCGCGATTTTGCTCGCCACGAGAATTCCCTCCTGGCCGTCCAGCTCTTCAAAGATATGGCAGATCGCCTCCATTTCCGAGAAAGAGAGCGTCGAAAATGCGGATTTCACAATCTGGCGCTTTCTGGCCTCCTCCGCATTCTCCTCGTCCACCGAGCGCATCATCTCCAGCCCAACCACAGTCGTTCCGTACTCGGCCACGATGATGTCGTCGATATCATACGGGCGATCCGGCCGGTAGGAAAACACCGTTCCCAGGCGCTCGCCGGCGATATCGATCGGATTAATGATGGCCATGTAGCTCGCGCTCAGTTCCTTGTTAAAACCCAGCGTCTCAAGGTTTACATTCTCCTTCGTGGACAGGACGCCCAGGAAACGCTCGTTGAGAAGCGGATCGATGAGGCTGCCGATACGTCCCGAAAGAAGCTGCCCAATCTCCTCGACGCCATCGCATTTGCCGAAGCCAAGAACCTTGCCCTTGCGGCTCAGTACGAGAACGTTGGATTCCAGTGTTTCAACCATGATCCTGCAAATGTCGTTGAAGACGACTTTGGAACTGTTGGTATTATGCAAAAGCCGATTGATTTTTCTTGTTTTGTCCAATAATTCTACGCTCATAGCCTTACCTCTGCCTTTCTGTTGGATGGCCTGAAACTGTCAGGGACCGTCACCGCAAAAATCGATAAGAATCTCTGGATTTTCCGACAAATGCATGTCGGGAAAGCCCTTTTCTTATACGGCGATCCTCAAAGCCCGCCGCATAACGCCCATCTTTCCCCCTCACCCTTGAACGTTTCAGGAAATCAGTCGCCGTTCTCCTCCTTAAAGCTTTTAAATTTCATAACAAACTCATCAAACCGCTTCCTTTATCTGATTGTTATTGCTATCACTTAGATAAATTCAATCAATTATTGGAATTATTTCTGAATCTGTTATTTTTTGTAATACATTATCTTTACTATCTGTTTCAAGTGTACCATATAAACGAATAAAATACAATCGAAACTTTACGAATTTTCTTAATAGTCTGAAATTTATTCAAGAAATTTACATATTCTTTTTTTTTGAGGGTTTCCGCCCTTCCTGCTCTTATTTTTTTCTCAAAACTCCATAAGGCAGAGGAAGGTGAACGCCGAACCTCTGCCCCTTTTCGCGAGCCGCGCACTGCCGAAGGCAGCGAATATCCCTGCGCGGCTCTGTGAATAGAAAAACCGTCCCGCGATGGCTCCGGGACGGTTTTTATTGGTATATCCGGTTATTCTTTATAACCGCAGTTTTCACCGGTGCAGACGATATGGCTGCCGCGCCGGATCATGTAGCTTCCGCATTTCGGACACCGCTCCTCCACGGGACGGCCCCAGGATATGAAATCGCACGCGGGACTGTTCTCACAGCCATAGTACCGCCGTCCCTTCCGGGTCCTCCGCACCACCAGTTCCCCTCCGCAGAGCGGGCATTTGACACCGATCCGTTCATAGTACGGCTTCGTATTGCGGCAGTCCGGGAAGCCCGGGCAGGCGAGGAATTTTCCGTGAGGGCCGTATTTTATTACCATTTTCCGGCCGCAGTTCTCGCAGGTGACGTCGCTTTCCTCCTCCGCGATCTCGACCTGCTCCAGCTCCCGCTCCGCCTTCTGCACCGCTTCCTCGAGATCCGGATAGAAGTTGCAGACGATGGTCTTCCAGTCAACATTTCCGTCGGCCACGCCATCGAGCAGGGTTTCCATATTTGCCGTGAAATGATCGTCCACGATCTGCGGGAACTCCCGGCACATAATATCGTTGACCACCTCGCCGAGCTCGGTGATATAAAGATTTTTCTGTTCCTTCGTAATATAATGGCGCGCAAGGATCGTGCTGATCGTCGGCGCGTAGGTGCTCGGACGGCCGATCCCCAGCTCCTCCATGGCGTGAACCAGGGAAGCCTCGGTATAATGCGCCGGAGGCTGGGTAAAATGCCGCTCCTTCTTCAGTTCGGCGAGCGAAAGCCGGCTCTCCTTCGAGAGCTTTGAAAGGAAGCTGCTGCCGGTCGTTTTCTCGTCGCCCTCTTCCTGATACACATCCAGGAATCCGGCAAAGGCGAGCCGTGAGGCGGCAGCGGTAAAGATGTATTGTCCGGCCCGGATCCTCGCCGAGGAGGTGTCATAGACGGCATTGGCCATGCGGCTTGCCGTGAAGCGCCGCCAGATGAGCTGATAGAGGCGCAGCTGTTCTCTCGACAGGCTCTCCTTGATGAGGGCGGGCGTCCGCCGGATATCGGTCGGCCGGATCGCTTCATGCGCGTCCTGGCCGCCGCTCACCGCGCCGCCGACGGGATTCCCCAGAGAAGCCTCGCCATAGTTTTCGGCAATGTACGCCTTCGCCGCCGCATCCGCTTCGGCCGCGACGCGCGTCGAGTCCGTGCGGAGGTAGGTGATCAGACCCACCGTCCCCTCGCCCTCAATATCCACGCCCTCATAGAGCTGCTGGGCGATGCGCATGGTCCGGGACGTCGAGAAATTAAGCGTTTTCGCGGCTTCCTGCTGGAGCGTGCTGGTCGTGAAGGGCTGGGGAGCCTTCTTTGTGCGTGTGCTGTTCCGGACCTCTTCGATGGCAAATGTCTCTCCTTCAAGCTCCCGGCAGATTCTTTCGACATCCTCCTGGGATTCCAGAGGCATCTTTTTATCCGTCCCGTAGAAATGGGCGGTAAGGGCTTTCTTCTCGCCCTCGACCATCAGCTCCGCGTCGAGCGTCCA
Source organism: uncultured Lachnospiraceae bacterium (assembly GCA_902779245.1). Taxonomy (GTDB): domain Bacteria; phylum Bacillota; class Clostridia; order Lachnospirales; family Lachnospiraceae; genus Chordicoccus. The sequence goes on from CACZBB010000036.1 coordinate 6,016, forward strand.
GTATTCCGTCGGGACGAAGGCCGCGATCTCGTTTTCGCGGTCGGCGATGATGCGGAGCGCGACGGACTGGACGCGGCCGGCCGACAGCCCGCGCTTTACCTTGCTCCAAAGAAGCGGCGAGATACGGTAGCCGACCATGCGGTCAAGGACACGGCGGGCCTGTTGGGCATCCACTAGATTCATGTCGATGCCCCGCGGCGCCTTGAGCGAGGCCTTCACGGCATTTTTCGTGATCTCATTAAAGGTGATCCGCTTCATTTTCTCCGGATCCAGCCCCAGGGCCGTCATCAGATGCCAGGAGATCGCTTCTCCCTCGCGGTCCGGGTCGGTCGCGAGATACACGCGATCGGCAGACTTCGCGGATTTTCGGAGCTTCGCAAGGAGCTCTCCCTTGCCCCGGATCGTTATATACTTTGGTTCGCAGCCATTTTCCACGTCAATGCCGAGGCGGCTCTTGGGAAGATCCCGGACATGCCCCATGGACGCGGCAACCTCGTAATCAGAACCAAGGAACTTTTTGATCGTCTTCACCTTCGCGGGGGACTCGACGATAACAAGATTCTTTGCCACAATAAACCTCCTGCTGTCACAGGCGGAAAGCCTCCGTCTGCTTTGCGCCGTCCGCGAAGCCTGCCTGGCGGCGGATCCCTTCGCGGTCTTGTGCAACAATGCTGCGGCCCGCCGCAATGCGGAAGGCACGAACAGTTACAAACTATACAGCATAACGGAACTCCATGCAAGAGGGTTCTTGAAAGCTTTTTGACAAAAAAACAGAATCCTTCCGGTTTTGGCTTCAAACGTTTCGGACAAAACGTGGAACTTATATCAAAATCTATGGCATTTTGCCCGGAGCCGTTTACGAAGAGCCGGTTTTGTTGTAAGTTTGGGAAAACTCTTCCCCAGGAGGTGCCTTTGATGTTTCAAAACGTGATTTCAGCGGCGATCCGCGGACTGGAGATCCTTCCGGTTCATGTGGAAACGGATGTCAGCAACGGTTTTCCCCAGTTCCGCATGGTCGGCTTTGTCACAAGCCAGGTCCGGGAGGCGGAGGACCGCGTGCGGACGGCCCTGCGGAATGTGGATATCGTGCTTCCGCCAAAGCGCATCACCGTCAATCTTTCACCGGCCGACGTCCCGAAAAGCGGCAGCCGGTTCGATCTGCCCATCGCGCTCGGCATCCTCGCGGCTGCCCGCATGATCCCGCCGGCTTCGCTGACGAATGTCATGGCCGTCGGGGAGCTGAGCCTTTCCGGGAGTCTCGCCCCCGTGACCGGCATCCTGCCCATCGCGGTCAAGGCCAAGGAGCTCGGCATCGGCTCGCTTCTCATCCCCGCCGCCAATCTGCGGGAGGGCCGGATCGTGGAGGGCCTTGACGTCATCGGTTTCCGGGATCTCCCGGAGGTCCTCGCCTTCCTCTCGAAAGGCGTCCGGCCCAAGGAGGAGGACGCGGCGTCTCTCCCCACCCCCCTGAATATCTACGACGTTGATTTTTCCGACATCCGCGGGCAGTATCGCTTAAAGCGCGCGGCGGAGATCGCCGCCGCCGGTTTCCACAATCTCCTGATGGAAGGGCCGCCCGGCGCCGGAAAAACCATGGCCGCCCGGCGGTTTCCGACGATCCTCCCGAGCCTTACCGCTGACGAGAGCCTCGAAATCTCGCAGATCTACTCCGTCGCCGGCCTCCTCGTTCCGGAGCGGCCCATTCTCGGCGTCCGGCCGTTCCGTTCCCCGCACCACACGCTCTCCCCGGCGGCTCTCGCCGGCGGCGGCCGCATCCCGCGTCCCGGCGAGCTTACCCTCGCGCATCGCGGCGTCCTCTTCCTGGATGAGATGCCGGAGTTCTCCCGCTCCGCGCTGGAAACGCTCCGCCAGCCCCTCGAAGACCGCGAAATCGTCATTTCCCGCGCGATGGGCACCTACCGTTTCCCGGCAAATTTCCTTCTGGTCGCCGCGATGAACCCCTGTCCCTGCGGCTACTACCCGGACATGAACCGCTGCCGCTGCTCGGCAAATGCGATCAGCGCCTACCGGAGCCGGATTTCGCAGGCGCTTCTCGACCGTATGGATCTTTTCGTCGCGGTGCGGGCGATGCGCTACGAGGAGCTGACCGGCTCCGACACGGCCAAAACCCCCGAACCCTCCGCGAGAATCCGGGACCGTGTCGAGAAGGTCCGCGGCCTGCAGCAGGCGAGATTTTCCGGGACGGGCATTCGGTTCAATTCGGAGATACCGGCAAGCCGCCTGCCGGAGCTTTGTCCGATCGACGCGGAGACCGACACGCTGCTAAGTCGCGCCTTCTCCGTCCTGCATCTCTCCGCGCGCGCCTATCACCGCATCCTCCGCGTCTCCCGTACCATCGCGGATCTTGACGAAAGTGAGCGTATCCGAAAGAAGCACGTCGAGGAAGCGATCGACTACCGCCCCCGTGTCCTCGGAAGCGGTCCGGACGAGGAATATCGTCCGTAGATCCCCGCCGCCGGCTGCGGATCAAGCGGATAACGGGCAGCCGGATATCTGCATACGGTTATGACAGTGCATACATTTCCAAAGGAAGGATAGAAGGATGGAGAATATGCCCGAGAAAGAACCCATGGAAAACAAACCTATATATATTGGAAGAGACTCCGATGCTTTCCCGCGCCGGCTTCTTCATATGGCCGATCCGCCAAAAGGCTTATATGTGATCGGCACTCTCCCCGCGGACGATCTGCCCTCCGTGGCGATCGTGGGCTCGCGGATGTGCTCGCCCTATGGGCGGAGGATCGCCTGCCGGTTCGGTATGGAGCTGGCCGCGCAGGGCGTTCAGATCATCAGCGGCATGGCCCTCGGCATTGACGGGCATGCCCACGAAGGAGCTCTCGCCTCCGGCGGGCGGACCTTTGCCGTTCTGGGATGCGGGGCGGATATCTGCTATCCGGAGAAAAACCGGACGCTCTATCAGGAGATCCCGAAAAAAGGCGGCATCCTCTCGGAGGAGCCGCCCGGCACGCTGCCGCTTCCCTATCATTTTCCCAAGCGGAACCGCATCATCAGCGGCCTCTCGGACCTCGTCATCGTCGTCGAGGCGCGGAAAAAATCCGGCTCCCTCATCACCGCGGATGCCGCGCTGGAGCAGGGCCGCACCGTCATGGCCGTTCCCGGACGTGTGGGCGACGCCCTGTCGGAGGGAACGAACCATCTCCTCGCCCAGGGCGCGGAGATTGCCTGGTCCGTTCAGTCCGTCCTCGACATCCTGCTGCCGCTCCACGAAGCCCAGAAGCGGACGAAAAAAAGCAGCGTCTGGCCGTCGAAAGCCGGAAATGAACAGCTTTCCCTCCGTCTTGAGGAAGAAAACCGTCCCGACGGCTCCAAAGATGCCTTTGAAGACGGCGAAAGCCGGCTTTCCCGCGCCGTAAAAAGCGGAACCCTCTCAGCGCTCGCGGCCGACATCTGCCGGATCCTCGCCGTGGATGACCGCACTTTTGATGATCTGGCCGAGATGCTTTCGGCAAATGCGGGCAGCCTTTCTTCGGCGCTTTTAGAGCTTCAGCTGGGCGGCTTCATTGAGGAGGCTGCCGGCTGCTACACCCTCAGCGGAAACGGGGCACGCTGACCGACGACAACGTGGAATTCAGGCCATTTTCCTACGAGAGCCGTCTGGCCGCCGTCTGCAGATCGCCGAGCTCGGCGCGAAGGCGCGGGACGCGCTCCCGGTTCTTCTTGCCCGCGTCGTAATCCGGGGCGTCCAGAAAACGATCCAGAAGATCCGCGTCCTTCAGGACCTCGGCGAGCGGAAAATGCACGCGTTCTTTATCGGTGTGGAAATAAATCGCCGCGCAAATATTGTCCAGCTCATTTTCCGAAAAGAGCGGCGCGCCCGTCTCCTGTCTCAGCTCTTCGAGAATCCTGCGCGCCCTCGCGGCACCGGCATGGGCATGATCCTTGCGGACGCCGGTTTCCACCGCCGCCAGATCATGAAAAATGCCCGCGACCCGCGCAAGCTCCGCGTTCTCCCCGCGAAGACGCGCCAGATTCCCGGCAATCGCCGAGACCGAAAACATATGCCGCCGCCCCTCCGCCGTAGCGTCGTTCGGCGGGCAGTCCAGAAGCAATCCTTCCCAAACCTCCAGGCATTGCTGTAAACGAACACCTTCCATAACCAGTCTCCTTTCCTTCTGCAGACAAAAACAAGCTTTCGGCGTCTGATGATTGCCGGGAAAAACGCGGTCGCAGCCTCCTTTCAGGTCTCCCGCGGCTTTGCATCCGCCGCGGGCTTGCGGAGGACATTTGCACCTGACTCTTAATCAGGGGTCCAGGGTGTGTCCGCCGCGGGCGTGCGGAGGATATCCCAGGGCTCGGCCGCGGCCTCGCTCTGTAGAAGCACGTGCAGCTCCTCCTTCGCGTGCGGGGCGGAAGGCATCTCCTCCCCGGCCGTGTTCCGGATCGAGAGGACGCGGGCGGGAACGTTCCGGCCGTCCGGCTTCATGATCTCCAGAACATCGCCCACCGAAAACTTGTTTTTCTGGTGAAGCGTGATCCGGCCGTCGCCGTCCGCCGACTCCGCGAGTCCGAGGTAGGTGCTTCCGGTCACGTAGGTGCTGTTCTCGTAAATCTGTTCCTCCGTGCCGGGCTTCCCGAAATAGAAGCCGGTCGTGAACGTCCGGGTCGTGCAGGCCGCGATCTGCCGCAGATACCAGGGGATCCGGCTCCGGTAAAGCTCCGGATTTTTCTCAAAATCCTCCATCGCCATCCGGTACGTCCGCGCGCAGGCCGCGACGTAGAGCGCCGTCTTCATGCGGCCCTCGATCTTAAAGCTGTCGATGCCCGCCGCGTAAAGCTCCGGCAAATGCCCGATCATGCAGAGATCCTTCGAATTAAACAGAAACGTCCCCCGCTCATTTTCCTCGATCGGGAAATATTCCCCCGGACGGGTCTCCTCCGAGACCGCGTATTCTCCCTCCGCGCACGGCAAATGTCCGCCTTCCTTTTCTTCCTGTTTTGAAACCGTGTATTTCCAACGGCAGGGATGGGTGCAGAGGCCGCGGTTCGCGTCGCGCCCCACGAGATAGTTCGAAAGGAGGCACCGCCCGGAATACGAAATGCACATCGCCCCGTGGACGAACGCCTCCAGCGAAAGCTCCCGCGGCGTCGCATCCCGAAGGCTTCGCAGCTCTTCGAGGCCAAGCTCCCGCGCCGCGACGATCCGCGAAGCCCCCAGCGAATGCCAGAACCTCGCGGAAGCGCTGTTGGTCGTATTGGCCTGTGTGCTGATGTGCAGCGGAATATCCGGGCAGTTCTCGCGCGCCAGGACAAACATTCCCGGATCCGCGACCAGGATCCCGTCCGGCCGAAGCTCCGCAAGCTCGCGGAAATACGCGGCCGCCTGCTCCAGATCCGCCTCATGCGCGAAAATATTGGCCGTGACGTAGACCTTCACGCCCTGCGCATGGGCGAAGGCGATGCCCTCCGCCATTTCTTCAAGGGTAAAATTCGAGGCCTTCGCCCTAAGGCTGAAGGCCTCGCCGCCAAGATATACCGCGTCCGCGCCGTAGCGGACCGCGACCTTAAGGAGCAGCAGGCTCCCCGCCGGACAAAGCAGCTCCGGATGTCTGTTTTTAACCATTTTGTTCTTCCCCCGTGACGACCCTCAGGATCTCCGTGGGCGTCATCGACGTATTAAGCTTATAAGTCCCGGAAACATACATTTCATGCATCCCGCTGATGCGTTCCTGAAGGAGAAACACAGGAATCTCCCTGATCAGCCCTTTCTGCGACAGCGCCTCCGCCAGCTCGCCGGCGCTCATATCCCCGCGGACCGCCACGGTTACGTCCCTGCCGGGCGCGGCCTCGGCGCCGGTCTCGTTGAATACGGCATAGCCATAGTGATAGGCCGTCCTCCCCAGAAAAACCAGGAAAATAACGAGCAGCAAAAGAAGGAGGATGTGAACCACCCTCCTGAAACCGCCGACGGCGGCCCGATAACGCCTGTCCCTCGAAACGGCCATGCGCCCCTCCTCCTTTATGATCGATTCCGGCATTTTTCGCAAGCGTCCGACCCAAAGCCGGCAAGCAAGCGTCCGGCCCGGGTGTGAGTCATCGATCCCTTCTGTTTCTGGTCACACGGTGACCAGAAACAAAGGCGTTTTGCAATGAAATCGCCCTGCGGGCGATGGCAAAACGCAGGTCAGCGACAAACTATAATTTTATGGTTCATACACAGGCTGATTTATGTCAC
>CACZBB010000037.1 GCA_902779245.1 uncultured Lachnospiraceae bacterium
AAAAACAGTCCACTCCGACAGAAACGTCCACTGGACGTTTCTGCTGGATGCTAAGGCATGGACGTTTCTGCTGGATGCTAAGCATGGACGTTTCTGCTGGATGCTAAGGCATGGACTGGTTTCTGTACACTGAGGCGTGCCATTGCCCGCAGGGCGATTTCATTGCAAAACGCCTTCGTTTCTGGTCACCGTGTGACCAGAAACAAGTAAACAGTACCGATGCGGTATGTCCGTTTTCTTAAGGATGGCTTAAGGATGGTTCCTATCGTGCGGCGATGGGGCCGAAGAGCTGTTGGCTGAAGACCTTGGAAATGTTTCAGAATCTTGTCTTCTATCACAAGTACCGCGGCTACACTACGCGCCTCAAGTATGCCTGCGCCTTTTGGGGAAAAAAGCTCTGATAAAGACCTGCATGGAAAAATGATACAAGAGGGGTAGAGGGAGGGGGGAAAAAAGCTCTGATAAAGACCTGCATGGAAAAATGATACAAGAGGGGTAGAGGGAGGCGAATGCCGAACCTCTACCCCTCTTCGCGAGGTGGTATTCAAGGCTTTCAGCCGGATCTGGGAATCTCGCCTTCCAAAGATGGGGCTCTTCTCGCTAAGAATCTTTTTTCCATAAAACGAAATGCCGATCCGCATAGAATCAGCATCAAGCTCTTGTCTAACCATTTTGTATCGATATATTTCTGAATGTTGGTTCAAAATAATAGTTAAATTATTTTATTTAAATGCGAAATTTGAAGTTTGCAGACAATTTAATTAATGGAAAATTTCTGTTCCGGGATATGAGCAAGCGTCTCTTGTAAGCAAGGAATGATGGAATGTGGAAGAAACGAAGGTATAGATCAATTATCGTGGGAGGGTAAAATGGTCACGAAGAAGCTGGTTGATTTTTCAATGGTTGAAGAGCTTTACCATACGCGTCTTATAAAGGATTTTCCGCCGATGGAGCTTAAGCCTTTGGAAATGATGCGGGTTTCCTGAGAGATGGAGTTCTATGACTGTTATGGGCTTTTTGAAAGGGAAGAGATTCTGGGATATGCTTTTTTCCTGAGGAAGGGGAGAAAGTACCTTCTTGACTATTATGCTATTGACGAGAAGCATCGCGGAGCGGGTCTTGGTTCGGGATTCCTCAGGCAGCTGGCGGAATACATGGAAGAAGCCGATTGTGTGATTATTGAGGTTGAAAACCCTGCGTCGGCAAAGGATGAAGAGGCCAGAAAACATATGCAGAGGCGGCTGCATTTTTACCTTCGAAATGGATGCCGGGAGACGGGGGTTACCTCCATTTTGTTTGGCGTAAATTACCGGCTTCTCGAAACAGCCGGAAGAGGGGCTCACGGAAAGGAAGAGCTGCGCGCGGCCTATACGGAGATCTATCAAAGCATCCTCCCGGAACGATTTTTTCAAACGAGCTTTTTGGTTGGTTAATAAGGCGGATCATAAATAGATAGCGAAACCTTTCAAACCGCTGATTTGCGTTTTACATAAAACAGTCCGGCGGATGTTTCGATGGGCGGAATCGGTGACAGGCATAAGGATAAAATGGCGGATTTTTAACGTGAAAAAACCTGGAAGCCGGTGCTGAAACAGGCGCCGGCTTCCAGGCATCTTAATAACCGGCGTAGTCGAATTCGACGGAGACATTTTCACCGCTCTCGTCGGCTTTCCGGCAGATGATGATGTTTTTGTCGGGATCAAACGTTTCAAGCGTGCAGTCCCAGAGCGGCGCGAAGGTATCGTCCGCTGCGGCATACACGGGATGCGGGTGATCCTGAGAATAATTTGACGTGATTTTAAACGTTGAAGGCTCGTAACCGTCTTCCGCGAAGCGCTGCGCGTCGGTCATCATGAAGTAGGAAAGCGAGTCCACGTCGTCGATGGCATAGGTTGGGTCGATATGGTAATCGTGACCGCCTATGCGGACATAGCTCCACTGATGAGGCTCCTGGTCAGAGGAACGCGGGCCGCTCATGATGGTAGCTTCCACGCCGGCCTGCATCAGGAGGTAAGAAAAGGCCGATGAGATCTCCTGACAGGTGCCGGCGTTGTTGTTAAAAAAGTACATGGTATTCAGATCCGGCAAATACGCTTCTTCTTTTTTGGCAAGAAGCTCATAGTCGTAGATGTAGTGCCTTGAGAAGTAATCGTACAGCGCAAGGGTTTTCTCGAAATCCGAGTAGTCGTCCTTAAGCGCCGCATTCAGGATATCTTCGACCTGGCCGGCGAATTCATCGAGCCGCCGGGCAGCGGTTTCTTTCGGAATCTTCCAGGTATAGCTCGCGATACCGTCGATAACGGAATGCTCCCGGTCGTAGGCATAGTCGATCAGCTCCCTCAGCAGAGGAAAGCAACGGTCGGGAAACTGACCAATTACCCAATCGTAGGTATGCTGATCCGGACAGGCAAAGGTGTCCTCGCCGGCCATGACCGCGTCGACCAGCCGGTACCAGGTCTCGCACATGGTTTTTCCGAAAACCTCCTCCATATAGACGGAGCAGACCTTCGGCCGGAAAGCATAGTGGCCTGTCTTTTCGGGAAGAGACTCCGAGTGCGAAGCGGATGCCTCATCCTGATAGTCCAGGATCGAAAAGGTTCCGGCGTCGTTTTCGACATCCAACCCCGGGGCATATTCCGTGACTCTTGTGAGCCCGGTCGTCCTGTCAACATAGAATTTCACAACAGCGCCCGTGTAGCTGCGGTAACTCAGCTGATAGACAGAATCCGTAACGTCGTCGATTTCCAGGTTTATGTCGGCAGTCTGGCCGTCGTCCGTGCTGAGCCCGTACGCGCTTCCGCAGTAATTGCGCACACCCTTGAGAGCCATCGGCCCGGTGATCGCACTCTCGGAGAGACGGCTTTCGGAAACGGTGCTTTCGGAGACGTTGCTTACGGATTCCCTGCTCTCGGGAACGCTGATCCCGGAGCTTCCGCCCGGGGATAGCCTGCTCTCGGACGGCTCGCTTTCCGGGACGCTGCTGCTTTGAGCCTCGGCCTGCTGCGCGCTGTCTGCGGGCTTACCCATCGCGCCGCAGCCCTGAAGCGCTGTACCGGCAACAGCTGCGGCGATCAGAATCCAGATCAGTTTCTTCATGCTGTCCTCCTTTTAAATCTGGTTTTTGCCATAATACATCAGACAAACGCAGGCGTCTATAGAAATATGGCGCTCTTTTCCTTTCCGATCACCAGACCCTTTACAACCAAAATAGCCAGACAGATAATGCCTGCATACGGCTGTCTCGTCAGAATGAATACCGCCGTATCTGCGATGGACAGCGCGATGCCCGTGACAAGCCGGTGACGGTTCCAGACCGGCTTGTCAAAGTGGCTGAGAACAACGCCGCAGAGCCCGTTCAGAACCGTTACCCCGATCAAAACCGCAAAGACGATCGTGATCCATGCGTTTACGCCCGTGAGCGAAAACAGGGATACGGAAGCCGGATTGCCGGCTCCGTTTCCAAAAACGGGCAGGAACAGCAGTAAGGCCAGAAAGATGTCCGATATATTGCAGATCATTGCCGTGTGATTTTCTATGTACTCTTTTTTCTCGTCCTCTGCCACGGTCATGATCTCCTCCGAACAGATCAGGTCATCGATGGATACGGAAAAGAATTTTGATATTTCCTTCAGCGAATCGAGGCTTGGATAACCGCGCCCCGATTCCCACTTCGATATCGCGGTTCTTGACACAAAAAGAGCTTCGGCCAGCTCTTCCTGTGTCAGTGATTTTGCTTTCCTTAATTCCTGCAGCTTTTCATTGAACTCCATACGTACTTTCAGCACCTTTCTTTGCCTTGTCCGTGAGCATGACCGCGGACCGGTACAGCAAAAACAGGCCCGCGCTTAAGAAGACGGAAGCGAAAATATCCGTTGCCCAGTGTACTCCCGAGATCAGTCTTCCGATGACCATAAATACCGAAAAGGAGATCGTAAACACTGCGGCCGCTTTTCTGGCCGGCGTGTTTGTGAACCTTCTGCCTGCCTGGAACATGAATGTGGGCATTACGCTCAGTACCAGTAACGTCGTTGAAGATGGGTAGGATGCCTCCAGCCTTCCCTCGATCAGGACAGGCCTGTAATTGATCGGGATCATTTCAAAGATCAGGTAGAAGAAAATGACCGCCACATAATATACGCCCAACAGAAGAATATCCAGATCCACCCGACGCAGGCTTCGCCTCTTTATCAGCTGCGCAAGACCCAGGACGCCAAAGCACAGGCATATAAATATAGGAACAAGTCCCAGCCAGTCCGTGACCGTATAGAGTGTCCGGTGTACGCCTGTCAGCTGATGAAACCACATATTAAAAGCAGCAAATCCGATCTTCGTTCCCTTTGGCCCCGCAGCCCGGACATCGACGAACTGGAGCAAAACCGTCCACAGAGCAAATGCGCCGAGAAGTCCGAGGCCTGTCAGCAAGTTTCTTTTTTCTTTCATGTTTTCTTCGTCCTTTCAAACAGTTTGGCCCGTTGGCAATCTGAAGATAGCAAAGAATCATGAAAATGGAAAGAAACGTGCCGTCACATCAAGGACACGCTTCGTGTCATGCCCGGAAATCCGGGTTTTCGGGCATCTGTCAGAATCAGTATCTCATTTTTTTGATTTTTTGAAAAGAGGTTACAAGTCACTCCGATAGAAACGTCCACTCCGACAGAAACGAAAAAATTGTACAGGGAATTTGCTTCGTGTTGCTTAATCTCCCTTTTTCTGTTATTCTGTGAAATGAATAAGCAGGCGTCCTGCGGCAGAAAGCTGTGACCGTGAATGCTGCCAGGCCTTTCCTGACGGAAAATTGGAGTGTGGAAAGTGAAAAAAGCGCTGATCATTATACCAAATCTCCTGATCATGGGGTTTATACTGTTCTTTATCATCCGCTATGCGAATGCCCGGGCGGCGGAAAACAGGCAAAATGAGATCGCCGCGTTTGAAAAGATGACCATGACCACCAATCAGATCATTGCCAATTATCTCGAGGACGAGCAGCATCTCTGCGACATATGGGCGAACTATATCAACCGTTCCGCCGAGGCCGGCAGCCCGATGACGGCAGAGGAGGCGACATCCTTCATCCGGCAGGCAAAGATCTTACCGGAGATCGAGGGACATCTGGTCTTCCTGGATGATCCGAACCGGGAGGGAATCTCGACGGCGGCAAAGGTTTCGGATCCCGATGACTATACGGTTTCTTACAGGAATATCAACATCTTTGACAATATCGAAAGCGTGGGTGAAGAACGCGAGGCCGTCAGTCTTACAAGGGCCTACACGAACCCCATGGACGGCGTGCAGTCCATCGCGTTCCTGCATCCGGTGTCGATCCTTGACAGCGAAGCCGGAGAGCTGAGAAACGCTCTTCTTCTGCGGGTGGTTCCCTTGAGCCGCCTTGAACAGAAGCTTGTTTTCCTTAAGGGGGGGTATGAAAACGTCGAGATCAGCCTTGTGGACAAGGAGGGCAATTACGTTGTCCACGGCAAATCCTTTAAGAACAGAAATTTCTTTGAGTATTACAAGTCCTATAACGCGTCCACGGCCGGGCAATATGACCAGGTGATCAAAGAGATTACCGGCGGTACGGGAACCATGGTCATCAAAAACGTCAAGGGCGAGGATTGTATCTTATCCTACACCCCGCTCGCGACGATGAAGATCTGGTTTCTTTTGGCTTATATACCTGAGAAGGACCTTGTCGGAAGCCGTTCGGTAGACTGGCTGCTCCTTGGGGTCGTGTCGCTTGGGTTTGTCATTCTTCTGGTCTTTAACTCGATCATCATGATGAAATACAACCGCAAGCTGTCGGAGGCCGCGCAGGAGGCGAATCAGGCCAATCAGGCCAAATCTTACTTTCTTTCCACCATGTCCCATGACATCCGTACGCCCATGAACGCGATCCTGGGCCTTAATGAGATGGTCTTGAGGGATTCCCGTGATGACAATATCCGCATGTATTCGAAGGGCATTAAGACGGCGGGAAATACGCTTCTGAGCATCATCAACGATATCCTGGATTTCTCCAAGATCGAAGCCGGCAAGATGGAGCTGATCAATGTGGATTACAGCTTCGGTTCCGTTCTGAACGATCTTGTGAATATGGTGAAAAAGAAAGCGGAAGACAAGGGGCTTTCATTTAACCTGGATATCGACAAAAATATTCCGATGATCCTTAACGGCGATGAGGTCAGGATCAAGCAGGTCATAACAAACATCCTTTCGAACGCCGTGAAATATACCCGGCAGGGCGGCATTACCCTCTCCGCCTCTGCGCGCAGGCTGGAGGATCAGCCGGATGTCATCCGTCTCAGGATCTGTGTCGCGGATACCGGCATCGGTATTAAACCCGAAGACCTTAAACGCCTGTTCGTGGCTTTTGAGCGAATCGAGGAAAAACGGAACAGGAACATTGAGGGCACGGGGCTCGGCATGACCATCGCCCAGAGCTTCCTTGCCATGATGGGAAGCCATCTTGAGGTGGAGAGCGAATACGGGAAGGGCTCGGTCTTTTCCTTTGAAATTGATCAGAAGGTCATCAAATGGGATCCTGTCGGAGATTACGAGGAAGCCTTCCGGCGTTCCCTGGAGGAACAGGTCAACTACCGCGAGAAGTTTACGGCACCGGAGGCGAAGGTGCTCGTGGTGGACGATGCTCCGGTGAATCTTACGGTCTTCGTAAACCTTCTCCGGCAGACCCGGATCCAGATCGATACGGCGGAAAGCGGTGATGAATGCATGCCGCTCTTTATGAGCAGGCACTACGATGTTATTTTCCTTGACCATATGATGCCGGAGAAGGATGGCATTGAGATCCTGAAGGAGATGAAGGCCGCGGCCGAAACCCCGAATGCCAAAACGCCGATTATCTGTCTTACGGCAAATGCGGTTTCGGGGATGCGCGAGGTGTATACAAATGCCGGCTTTGACGACTATCTCACCAAGCCGATCGATGTCGAACGGCTGGAAATGATGCTCCTGCAGTATCTTCCCGCGGATAAGGTGGCGCCGGCGTCCGATGGAGGGGATACGGTCGGCCACGCGCTTCCGGATTTCCTCTATCAGCTTAAGGAGATTGACGTCAGCGCGGGTCTGACCCACTGCGGCAATGAGGAGGCCTATATGCAGACGCTCCGGGTTTTCCTGGCCAACGCGGCCGGGAACGCGGAAGAGATTGAGAGATACGGGGCGGCAAAGGATGTCAGGAACACGACCATCAAGGTCCATGCGCTCAAGAGCTCGTCCCGCGTGATCGGTGCGCTTAAGCTGGGGGATTTTGCCGAGAGGCTTGAGAAGGCCGGAGACCGCGGTGACCTCGAGACGCTTGACAGAGAGCTTGGCGAGCTTGTTTCCCGGTACAGGCAGCTGGCCGCGGATCTTGAGCCGCTTAACGCGCAGAGTGTTTCGGAGGAGGAGGACGGCCGCCCGCTCATAGCGGAGGAAAAGCTTAAGGAGATTTACGGAGCCCTCTGCGAGTCCTGCGAAAACTATGATTTTGACAGCGTGGATCAGCTTGTGAAAGACCTTGAAAAGTACAAAATCCCCGAAAATGAAGCGGCAAGGGTTGACGATGTACGAAAAGCGGTAGATAATTATGATTATGAGGTTATACCGGAAATACTTTCCGGGAAGGTCTGATCAATGGAGGGAATGCTTATGAAAAAAAGAGTAACGGCGTTTTTATCCCTGAGTCTGGCGGTCCTGCTCCTTCTGCCGGGCTGTGCCGGCCAGAAGAAAACAGAGGGAGCCTTTGTTCCGAAGTACGACAAAAATACGGAATTTTCGCTGACGGTTGCGGGCAGCTATTCAAACTTTGAGTCGCTTGAAGCGGAGTTTGAACGTTTTTACGAATATTATCCCAACGCGAGTCTGCAATATGTAACCATGGATGATTATAATAACGTGATCTCAAGCGCTCTCGTAAGCAGCGAGCCGCCGGATATCTTTACGACCACCAGCTCGATGGTCGGCAACGACAAGTATAAGGATATGTTTGACGCCTGCGAGGTTCTGTCCGATCCGGCTCTGGAGATCGATTATTCCTGCATCAGGAGCTCGCTGATCCGGGCTACGGATTCGGGCGACATCCTCATGCTCCCGATTTTTACCACGTCCTACGGCATGCTCGCCAATATGGATATTTTTGAAAAGGAAAAGCTCGAGATTCCGAAGAGCTTCGGCGAGCTGACGGAAGTCTGCGCGAAGCTTAAGAGCGCGGGATATGAATCTCCCGTGATGGGGGCGAACAAATTCACCGGTCCGGGAATGTTTAACTGCTTTGCCTATCCGATGTTTGCCTATAATGTCCTGAAGAACAGCGGCCAGGCAGACTCGCTCAATGCCCTTGAGCCGTCGGCCGGAGAGTATATGCGGCCGGCGCTTGAACGGCTTGATAAATTTGTAAATTCCGACTGTGTGGATGTGGAAAAATGCAGTGAGGAGATCAAGGACGACTATGATTCGGTCATCATGAGATTCTTTGAGGGCGACGTCCCGATGATGCTCGCTACCGGGGACGTGGTTTCGGGAACGGCTAAAAGAGAGAGCAAGTCCAATGCTTTTTCCGAGCATCCGTTCAAATATAAATTCTTTACCGCGCCGGCGGGAGATGACGGCGGATATTTTATCAATTCTGTCAGCATCTGCTTTTCTGTAAATAAAAACAGCAAAAATCTTGACATGACCAATGAATTCATGAGATTTCTGATCAGCAGGAAGGAGCTGGGAAATATGGCCGGCTTAAAACGTCTGATCACGCCCGTCGACGATTTTTCGCTTGATGAAGTGTATTCGGCACTTGCCGAAATACCCGCCGACAGGAGCTTCAGCGATAAGCAGACCGGCCTTAAGGATTCCGCGGTCAGACAGTTCAGGGCCGCGATCTATGCCCTGGGGAACGGCCAAATGACCGTGGATGAGGTGATCGCAGGGTACGGAAGTCTTCCGGAGGAGTAAAATAGTCGATGAATGAGAGAATCGTTGTCGTAGATGATGACGCCATAATCCTTCGCAATATCGACAGCACGCTGTCGCAGGGCGGATTTCGGGTTACCTGTCTTAAAAGCGGGAAAATGCTTCTTAATTATGTAAAAAAGAATCCCGTGGACATGCTCTTACTGGATATCCGGATGCCGGACATGGACGGCTTTGAGACCCTGCAGGCTTTGAGGATTTGGGAAAAGGAAAACTCTCTGAAAGCTGCGCCCGTGATCTTCCTGACAGCCAGTGATGACGGTGAAACGGAAACCCGGGGGCTGTCTCTTGGGGCGATGGATTTTATCCGCAAGCCCTTTGCGCCTGAAGTTTTAAAGCTGAGAGTGAGCAATCTGCTGGAGCTGATCAGACTTCAGAAGGATCTTCATCACGAGGTCGAGATCAAGACCGCGGCGATTGAAAGTCTTTCGATTCATCTCGTTCAGACACTTGCGGAGGCCATTGACGCTAAGGATAATTATACGAACGGTCACTCGACCCGCGTTGCCGGGTATGCCAAAGAAATCGCGAAGCGATATGGATATTCTCCGGAAAGGCAGGAGGAGATCTATATGATGGGGCTTCTGCATGACGTCGGGAAGATCGGGATCCCCGATCATATCATCAACAAGCCGGGGAGGCTGACAGACGAGGAATTCGCGGTGATCAAGGAGCATCCCGAAAAGGGGGCGAAGATCCTCTCGGCCGTCACCGAGATGCCGAAGCTTATGACCGGCGCCCGGTGGCATCACGAGCGGTATGACGGCAGCGGGTATCCCGACGGCCTTAAGGGTGATGATATCCCTGAGGAGGCAAGAATCATTGCCGTCGCCGACGCCTATGACGCGATGACGAGCAACCGGAGCTACCGGGAGACCATTCCCAGGGAACGCGTCATCAGCGAACTGAAAAAGGGAATGGGAACGCAGTTCGATGAGCGTTTTGCAAAGATCATGCTGAAGATGATCGAAGAGGATAAAGATAACAAGATGTGTCAGCATTTGCCGAAGGAACAGACCAAAGCGTAAAGAGGCTTTGGCTTGCGGGGCTGCCGCACGAAGTCTTTCGAACCACAGAATATGGCGGGCATCATTAGCGCATGCAAGCCGTATTTCGCGGTCGAAAGGCGGCGTGCGGCAGCCCCTTTTGAATTCTGAAAATTCACCGGGGATTCTTATGGGAATTTTGTTACCGCAAACGGAGTGGGAATCGTGTCAGAAAGATTGACGAAAATTCAAGGAAAAGTTATAATAATATTGTAAATATTTTACACTCTTAAATATCGTTAGCGGTAGGATTTTTGGAGGTAGTGGCAATGAAGAAATTCTGGAAAAGATGGATCAGCGGCCTGGTTGCCGCGGCTTTGGTTACCACAAACATCCCGGTACAGACATTTGCGCAGACGGAGACGGACGAATCGGGAAAACCCACGAGCATCAGGACGTCCGAGGGCGGCGAGGTGCAGGTGGAGGAGAGCTGGGAGGAGGCCTATCCCTACGGGGCTTTCCTTTTTTCCAACAGCGACGCCGCGCTTACGGAGGGCGGAGACGAGATCTCGATTCCGCTTTACCGGCTCGGAGGAAACAGCGGGCGGGCCACGGCCTATGTGGTCTATGCCCCTGTGGTTACGAAGTTAACGGAGGAGATAACCTCCTACGCGTCCGCGGCAGGGAGCGACGACGTGGAGATTTCCATTGAGGACACGCTGCCCATCGCCGCGTACCAGCCGGTCGGCAAGGATCCGGACCCGGAGCCATCTGAGGTCAGGGTTTTGGAAAAAGCCGCCGTCGGTGACGAGGCTCAGCCGGACGACCGCGTCCTGTATCTTAGCGAGAGCGCGGAAGGCTGCCAGTGGCAGGTCTTTTCGAACGGTCGATGGGAGAAGGTGGAGGACGCGACAGACGCGGAGCTTGTGCTGTCCGAAGAATTTCTGAAGGAATATGATTTCCGCTGTGTCTTCACCAAAGACGGGCAGAGCTTTTGCACGTACTCGCTGAAGGGCGAAGCCTATGTGCGGCCGGAGGAGGAAGTGCTGCCCGACATGCCGGGCGATCTCAATCTGAATCCCGAAAAGACCTTTACGCAGGTGGAAAAAGATGCGGAAAATCCCTACGCGGCTAAGATTTTTCAGGTTACCTTTGCCGACGGGGAATGGGTCAAGGAGATCCGGGTCAAGGCGACGGAGAACGACAAGGCGCAGCCGCTTCGATTCGGCACCTTTACGATCCTCGACCATTACGGCGGAGAGATCTTTACGTCAGCTTCCACGGTGTCGATGCGGCTGACGGACAATGATATTTTGGATGAGCCCTACACCATTGGTTTTGAGGAGATGGAGATAACCGCAGACAAGTCTGAGGGAACGGCCGTCCTGAAGCTGCGCCGCGAAGGCGGCGGGCAGGAGCTTGTCACGGTGGATTATAAGACCGTTGACGGTACGGCCGAGGCCGGGAAGGATTACGAGAGCGTCAGCGGAACGGCAGTGTTTTATGCCGATATCAACGAGGTCACGATCAACGTTCCTCTTCTTCTGGGAGGCGCGGGAGACGGGGAGCCCCTGAGCTTTTCGCTGGCGCTGGGAGAGGTAAAGGGCGACGCGAACGGGCTCTGCACGCTCACGGAGCAGGAGGCCGTGGTTCATTTGACAAATGTTACTGCCGCGCAGGATTCCCAAAAGCCGGCGGACGCCTCCGAAGAAGGGGAGGCATCCGGGGACGACCTGACAAATGAGGCCGTCGCGGGCACGCCAAAAGAGGCTGCGGCGCTTCCCGAAAACGCGCTTCCCTACGGCGGGATTGCGGACGCTTTCCGGCAGGGCTCGGGCGCTTCCGGGGCGGAGCCCCTCACCGGCCGGCAGGTGGTGACGAGCGAGGAGGAGCTGCTGCATGGGAAAATTTCGGGGTACGAAGGCATCCGGAGCGGCGGCGGTCCGTTCCGGTCCTTCAACTATGGACAGATTACCTTTAACCAGGCGCATGGGGGCAATTACTGGGACGACAAAGTCTACATTGCCGGACAATCCCCGAATGCGCTGACCGGCTGGAAGGGCGGCGAAGCCGATGGCAGCGGCTGGATCATTAAAAGCGATGATAACGCGCAAGCCAATCTTGCCATCAGCAATATGTCCACGCTGTACTCAAACTTTTATGGCAAGTTCGAATTTAACGCGCGCCTTGATAATGGCTGGCATTTTACGAATGGCTGGGCGTATGGCTGGGCGGGGCTTACCAAAGAAGGCGGCGACGGCTGGTATCAAACGGTATCCAGCGATCCAAAGTTTTCCGCCGATGGTTTCTTAAATACTGATCGTCACCTGAATTACAAGACAGGCGGAACTATCGATACGAGTCTGGATATGGCGACGAAGGTCAAGGCGGTATCCCTACAGATTTCGAAGCACGAGAACAAGGCCAGGGAAAATGTGTTCAGCAAAGTCACCAAAGCCTACCTGACCCGGCGGGTATTTAATAATAATCTCAGCCTTCGAATCCATACCGCCAATGACGGGGAGAATGGAGATGAAAATGTTGCCACCGCACCGGACGGGGCGGCGGCGTTTGAGGTTGAAAGCGGCGTCTATAACAGCATGAAGCCGGAGATCCTGGTCAATGAGCATAACGGCGGCGTGAACGGCAGCGGGCAT
>CACZBB010000038.1 GCA_902779245.1 uncultured Lachnospiraceae bacterium
CCACCGGACTGTTTTCTGTACGCTGAGGCGTGCCATCGCCCGCAGGGCGATTTCATTGCAAAACGCCTTCGTTTCTGGTCACCGTGTGACCAGAAACGAAAAATCCCCTACGAGCATAGTAGCACAAGTACCTGCCTTTTACAATTATTATCCAAAAAACATGCGCCGGCGCAGCGTGTTACTCTGTTCAAGCCGTTCACAGTAACGAAGGCAGCGAATCTCCTTGCTCGGCTTTGTAATAGGGCAGAGGGAGGCGAACGCCGACCTCTGCCCCGCATCGCGAGCCGCGTGCTGCCGAAGGCAGCTTTCCTTACGCGGCTCTGTGAAAAAAGAGGCCGCCTCTTTCGGGACGGCCTCTTCCATAAAGAAAGGAGTACTACGAAACGTAGAGTATGTCAGATGATATGCCAGATTTCGTCATTATACTGGCGGATCGTGCGGTCAGAGGAGAAGAAGCCGGCCTTGGCGATGTTCACCAGAAGCTTCTGCGCCCAGCCCTTGCGGTCCAGGGTTGCGTGGAGCGCGAGGGACTTCATACGGCAGTAATCCTCGAAATCCGGGAAGGTCATGAAGTAGTCCTTGCTGATCAGCTCGTTGTGGAGACGCTCCAGAGCCTTCCTATCGCCGACAGACTTCATGGCGTCGCTGATGAGGAAGTCCACGGCCTCACGGATGCGGGCGTTGTTCTCATACCAGCTCCGCGGATTATAGTCGTTGTTCGCGTAATGGTTGATGACCGTCTGAGAATCCTCGCCGAAGGTGTAGATATTGTCCTCGCCGACGAGATCGTTGATCTCCACGTTGGCACCGTCCATGGTGCCCAGCGTCACGGCGCCGTTCAGCATGTACTTCATGTTGCCCGTGCCGGAGGCTTCCTTGGAAGCCAGCGAGATCTGCTCGGAGAGGTCGCAGGCCGGGATCATCTTTTCCGCCGCCTCGACGTTGTAGTTCTCGACCATGACGACGCGCAGGAACTGGTTGACCTGCGGGTCATCCTTGATCAGATCCTGCAGGCAAATGATGGCATGGATGATATCCTGGGCAATGGTGTACGCCGGTGCGGCCTTCGCGCCGAAAATGGACGTTACGGCGAAGTGCGGGCGGCGGCCGCCTTTGATCTCAATATACTCATGGATGAGCCAGAGGAGGTTCAGCTGCTGTCTCTTGTACTCGTGGAGACGCTTCGACTGCATGTCGAAGATGGTGTCCGGGTTGACGTAGATGCCCTGATGATCCTGCAGCCAGCCGGCCATCTGCTCCTTTTTCAGGCGCTTGACGGCAAGAAGCTCATTCAGGAACTCCCGGTCATTCTGGAACGCAAGAAGCTTCTCGAGCTCGGTCGCGTCCTTCTTCCAGCCGTCGCCGATCCTGGAGGTGATCAGGCTGGCAAGCTCCGGATTGCAGCTCATCAGCCAGCGGCGGAAGGTAATGCCGTTGGTCTTATTATTGAACTTCTGCGGATACAGCTCGTAGAAGTTATGAAGCTCGGAGTTCTTCAGGATCTCCGTGTGCAGGGCGGCGACGCCGTTGACGGAGTGCGAGAAGTGGATGTCGATATGTGCCATGTGCACGTAATCGTTGTTATCGATGATGCGGACGCTCTCGTCCTCGAATCTCGCCTTTACCCACTCGTTAAGCTCGTAGATATAGTGCATAAGGTGCGGGACAGCCTTCTCCAGCGCCCACTTCGGCCACTTTTCAAGAGCCTCGGCCAAGATCGTGTGGTTCGTGTAGCCGCAGACCTTGCGGACGATCTCGATGGCCTCATCCAGCTCGATGCCCTCCTGATCAAGCAGGCGGAGAAGCTCCGGGATGACCATGGTCGGGTGCGTGTCGTTGATCTGCACCTGCGCGTAGTCGGCCAGGTCGTGAAGGTTCGAGCCCTTCGCCTTGGCTTCCTCGATGATGAGCTGCGCGCCGTTCGAGCACATGAAGTATTCCTGATAGATGCGGAGCATACGGCCGTCGGTATCGCTGTCGTCCGGATACAGGAAGAGGGTAAGATTCCGCGTAAAGTCGTGCTTGTCGAAGCGGATGCCTTCCTTGAGGATCATCTCGTCAACGCTGTCGATGTCGAAGAGGCGCAGGCGCCCGCTCTTGCTGTCATAGCCCGTAACGTCGATCTCATACATCGTGGACTTGACTTCAAATCCGCCGAACGGGATCGTGAACTGCTTTTCGGTCCTGCGGAGCCAGCTTTCCTTGCCCCAGGTGAGCCAGTAGTTCGGCTGCTCCTTCTGCTTTCTCTCGGCAAATACCTGCTTGAAGAGACCGCAGTGGTAGGCGATGCCGATGCCGTCGCCCGGGATACCGAGGGTCGCGAAGCTGTCGAGGAAGCAGGCCGCCAGACGTCCGAGGCCGCCGTTGCCGAGGGACGGTTCCGCTTCCATTTCCTCAAGATGCGCCAGGGACTTGCCGGCAGCGGCGAGCTCGTCGCGCACCTGCTCGTAAAGACCAAGGTTGATCAGGTTGTTGCTGAGAAGCTTACCGATCAGGAACTCTGCGGAAATATAGTAGATTTTCTTTTTGCCCTCGTTGTAGCCCTTCTTGCCAACATAGCCCTTGACCATCTGCAGGGCCGCGTTGTAGACTTCAAGATCTGTGCATTCCGCGATCGGCTTAGAGAGATAATCTTGCACTTTGCTGCTCTTCATAGGGTTGCCTCCTTGCGGCGCCGACGCCGCTCAATGTGCCGGATCAGACCGGCTTATGCCGCGCATTTTCAACTCCGAAAATGTCCTGTGCGGCGACTCCTTTTCTTTACAGGTAAAAGAATACTAAATTTTTCGAAAAAATACTTGCACAATTTTATCGCAGAATACTATAATCTTATCAGAATTTTATGTTTTTTCTGCTGGTATTTCTCATTGCCCGCAAGGGCGCTTCAGTTTCGGGGGCTGCGTCAGGAACTATGAACATTTCGGATTACGCGCAGTATAAGGAAACGAATATCCAAAAGCACGAGCGTTTTGCCTTTAACCTGTATTTCTGCACGATCCCGCTGGATTTTGAGCGGGTGGCTTTGCACTGGCACGACGAAATCGAGCTCATCTTCATAAAGAAAGGCCGCGCGCGGGTTACGCTCGGCCTCCTGTCCTATGCCGCGGAAGCCGGGACGATTCTGATCGCCGTTCCGGGCGAGCTCCACGCGATCGAGTGGGACGACGAAAGAACGCCCCTCGAATACGAGAATATCATTTTTTCCCCGTCGATCCTGGAAGCTCCCGACGCCGACTGGTGCCGGAACAGCTTCCTCGATCCCCTGCGCCTCGGGCATCTGCATTTGCCAAAAATACTGGTGCCGGGGACGGAGCTTCACGAATCCGCGCTTCCCTATCTGATGGCCATCGACAAAGCCTCGGGGCTCAGGCAGGAGGGTTATCCGCTCCAGATCCGCGGGTATCTTCTTCTCCTCTTCCATCTTCTTTTTCAGCACCGCTCGAAGACTCCGCTGGCGGAAGGGGATTCCCGGGACACCGAGCGGGTGAAGACCGCGATCACCTACATCCGGGAGCATTACGCCGAGCAGCTCCGCCTCCCGGAGGCCGCGCAGGTCACCGGCTACAGCGTGCCGCATTTTTCGCGATTTTTTAAGCGCTACACCGGCCAGACCTTCGTTGAGTACCTGACCGACTACCGTCTGACCGCCGCCGCGCAGCTCCTTTCCCAGAGCAGCACGAGCATCAGCGATGTCGCCGTGGCCGTCGGCTTTGACAACTTTTCATATTTCTGCCGTCTGTTCCGGAAAAAGTATCAGGTCTCGCCGAAGCAGTACCGGCAATGCGCTGTCTGCCCGGCATAATCCGTCCGAATCGTTCATCGAGAGCCGCGAAAAAGAAAGCCCCGGCGGCGGCGTTCTGCCGTCTCCGGGGTTTTTCCTCGATAGATCCGAATAGACCGCACGCGGTAATCCGTGAAAACAAACCGGCGGTCACATGGTCGGCAGGGAAATGCCCCCAGCCAGAATACCGACGCCGCCCATAATGAGAAGAAGGCTGACCGCCACGCTGATGAAGGTCATAAGCGCTCCCGGCGCAAACAGGAAAATAATGCCGGCAACGAGCATGAGCAGGCCGATAACAAGCATCGTGGAGGTGCTCAGGCTCATTCCGCCGTTAATGCCCTTCGTGGTAATCGCTTCCGCCGTAAACAGGATTCCTCTTACGAGAATACCGATCGCCAGAGCGTAGAGAAGCACGATCTCGGTAAAGAATCTTGCAAAATGGTTCGAGATCAGAAGGATGCCGGCGATCAGGGAAAGGATCGCGGCGATCAGCGTCCAGACATTGGAATGGCCGCTGTGCCTGACGCTGAAGTAATTGACCAGGCTCGTAACGGAGGAAAAGATCAGGACGATCCCCAGGATCAGGATGAGCGTCCGGAACGTCGTACCCGGCTGAAACAGGAACACGATCCCCGCAATGGTCATCAGGATACCGACAATAATAGAAACTACCTTTGCTGCATTCATCATAAACTCCTTTTAAATCGTATTTGGCAAATGCCCGTTCCTCAGTGTACTCGCTTTTCCGAAAAAAATCCACAGAAAAATACAACATTTCCCGTGATCATTTTTCTTCTCAGGCTTCGATATGCAGCCGCCTGTCAAAACCGGCCATCCGCAGAACATCGAGGACCTCCGGGCGGACGTTCCGAAGGACAAGGTTCCCGGACACCATCTTATGCGCCGCGACGAGCTGGCGAAGCCCCGCCGAGGAAATATACTCAAGCTCTCCAAGGTCAAAGATCAGTGATTTTATACCGGCATCCAGCCCGGAGAGCTCTGCGGCAAGCTCCGGCGCCGTCTTCGTATCCAGCCAACCCGAAAGGGCGAACACGGTTGCTTCATTCTCCACATACTTTTCAATCGTCATGACAATCCCTCCGCAAAAAACATTCTTCACAGTCTGCACTGCTTTTCCGGCAGTCTCTTATCTTCGGATATTATACTTGATTCGATCAGACTTTTCCATATACAATCTTACTTATTTCTTAAGGCAAATCATCCCCGCCCGCAGCGCTTTCCAGCAGGCCTTCGGGCTGGCTGAATACAGCCGGAGAATCGCCAGTACTTTGCCCTCCAGGCCTTTCTCCCGCACCGCCGTCCCCGCGTCTTGCGTCAGGGTCTCCCGGGAATCCCAATATCCCTTTTCATCCCCGTTCTTCGCGAAGGCAAGCAGCACGATATACACACGCTTCGCGTAGGCGTTGGCCACCTCCCTGCGGATCCGGCCGCCGACTTCGCGGTAGCGGCGGTACATCTGCCGGTTAAACGTCAGCGCGCTGAATACCCGCGCCGGATCGGTCACCGGAACCGCGCCCGTTTGGCTCGTCTCTGCCTGCACGTAACGGTAGCCCGCATACGGGACAGCCGCAAGCAGCGGGCGGTTCTCGAGAAGCCGCAGTACATAGGCCGCATCCTCGCAGAACCTCATATTCGGAAATTTTGAGCTCTTCGCAAGCTCCGCCCGGATCAGCTTTCCCCACGGCGGGATGAGCTGCATCCCGTCGCGCTCCCGCAGCGCAAGCTCGTAGTAGCCGGCCTTATCCCTCGTAAGCTGATATGTCCCATACCAGGTGAGAGCCCGCGGCGCTTCCCGATCCGACACGAGGATCGGGTTTGAGACAACCAGATCCGCCCCGTCCCGAAGCGCCCAGGTCAGCATTTGTTCCAGATAATCCGGCAAAAGTCCGTCATCCGCGTCAAGAAAGCAGATATACGCGCCGGCGCTTTCGGAAAGCCCGAGGTTCCGCGCCGCTCCGGCGCCGGAATTGTCCTGCCGGAGCACCCGGAACCGCCCGTCTCTCCGGGCATAACCGGCCGCAATCACGGCGCTCCCGTCCGTGGAACCGTCATCGATGAGCAAAGCCTCAAAATCCGCGAAGGTCTGTACAATCAGCGAGTCGAGGCACCGGGCAAGCGTCGCCTCCGCATTATAAAACGGCACAATCACGCTGATCTTCGGTTTCTTTTCTATAACCATCCTCATGACATTTACGTTTCAGAGCCCCCACTTTCTGAGCGACAAGTTGCGTTTCTCAAACTCATTCCTCGAGACCTGCGTCTCCGCCTCAAGCTTCTTCCATTTATCTATGCGGAAAAAATCCATAAAGAAACGGCAGATCCAGGCGACCGGCAGAAGATAGCGCCGCCCGTCGAGGAATCCGTACTGCGGGTAAAGCGTCATCTCCTCGTAGGAAGGGAAGACCCGCTGCAGAAAGCGCGCTCCCTGCGCAGCCAGGTAGCCGTACTTCGCACTCCGGTTCATATGCTTATTCGGATTGATCCTCAGATCCTTCCTGTCCGTCCCAAAAACTCCGTTCCTTCCGATTTCCTCCGCCGCCTCCCTCGAAAAGCCGTAAGGAAGCGCCGGGATTTCAAAAGGCGGCGGGACCTTGAACCATTTCTGGCAAAGGCCGAAGCACACCTCCGCAAAGGAAAGCAGGGAAATCTTTTTGAGCTCCCCCCGGATCCATTCCCAGTCAAAAATATCCCCGGCATTTTTGATCAGCACCGCGAAATCATAAAACTGGCGGAAACCGACCCCCTCCAGAAGATGCTTCCGAAGATGCATGACCATATACACAAAGTGAAAGTTCACGTTGATGGCACCGTCCTCATAATGACGCCAGCAATCGTTGATGTAGCGCACCTGCGTTTTTGAGCCGAACCGCACGTCGTAAATCAGGCGGCTGTGAAGCTCAAACTCTATACCGCTCTTTGAGAAATGCCAGTCCGTCACGCCGTTGGTCTTCGGAAAAACATAGCCCTTCTTCTCCAGCGCCGCCTGCACGGCCGGACGGTCAGTCGTCACATAATCAATATCCCCCATCGTCCGGAGGGCCGGCATCGGGTAATAATCCGCGACAAAAAGTCCCTTGACGGAAAAACAGGGGATCCCGGCTTCCTTCAGTGTCTCCCGGATCTCCCGGTCAAGCCGCCGCCGTTTCCGGTCTGCGGCGATGTCGTAAAAGAATGCCTTCTCAAGCTCCCGCGCCCTGGTCTGCCAGTAAACGATCGCTTCCACCTCATGGCGGTCGGCATCCTTCAAAAGCCCCTCCGTCACGGGGATCCTCGAAGGCCGTCCATGCAAATGCGCCGCAAGTACGCGGAGCAGCGCTTCAGTATCTGTCATGCTTCCCCCCTCTTCATAGCAAGCGATGTTTTTCGGTTTTCTCTCCTCGCGGAAATCCTAAGAACGATCCCCATAAACAGTATCCCGACCACGCTTCCGGCCGTATAGGCGGCAATATCGATCGCCGCAAAATACCCCCGGGCAAACAGAAGCTGAAGCACCTCGACCAGGAGCCCGGCGGCGAGTACGCAGAAAAGCTGAAGCAGCGCACTCACAGGTGCCGCCGCCCTTCCGCAGCTTCGCAGCAATCCCGGCCGCCAGTTCACCGCAGCCTTCCGGAGAAGACTGCCGAAGGGCACGAAGACCAGGGCGTTCACAGCGATGATCAGAACATTTCCCTCATGAAAACCGTTTTCGGTCAGATAATACCCGATTTCAAAGCCCCGGATCCCGCGGACATCCCCCTGCCAGTAACGGCTGAATACCAGCAAAAGGATCAGCGCGGCATAATAGCCGAAAAGGCAGACCCAGTTTGCCCGCCTTTTCCGCATTTCCGGCATTCGCCCGGTAAACAGCGAAACCAGAAGCGAAATACCGGCCAGGATCACGGCGGCGATCGCCACCGGGTTCTCAAAAAAGTATTGGCGAAGTATCAGCATAAGCTTCTCCCGCTGCCGCTCCTCGCCAAAAATCGAAAATATGCGATCAAAGATTGGAATCTTCATGATTAATTATCCAATGCCGTGTTTCCCGATCCGCCCTCTCACGCGGTAAGCGGCGACATAAGCATTTGCCGTGCCTTCCGAGAGCATCTGCAGATAGAGATGCTTCCCGCCGTTTCGGATATAAGGGTTCTTTCGAAAATCCGGAAAGCGGCTTTCAATAAACGTCAGCGTATCCCTCACGAAGAGCCGCCTCTCATACCCTCGCGGGAGCCGCGCGGCACGGCGGAGGGAACTGCAGGCCAGGATCCTGACGCACATATATTCCACCTCCGCCCGGAACTCGTCCCAGAATCCCCTATTCCGGTAAAAATCGATGACCTCGTCGAGAACCGGAAAGATATGCCGGATCCTCTCAAGGCTGATCGTCGCCGTCGTCGAGTTCGCGCGGCGTACCCTGCAGGCCAGAGCCTCCGGCACCTCCGCAATTTTGTGAATGTACGGGATCAGGTTTATATAAAACGCCGTATCTTCGTATATGTGGTTCTCCGTGAAGAAAACCCCGGCCGTCTGCAGGATCTCCCGCCGGTAAAGGTGCAGAAAGGGAGAGACCAGCGCCCCGAAAAAAAGATCCTTCTGCGTCCGAGACGGCCTGGAGGCCACGTATCGGGAGAGAACGATCAGCCGTCCTCCCTCCTCCGCCGTGTCCGTGTAGCCGCAGGCCGCATAATCCGCGTCCGCTGCCTCCGCCGCCTCAAAGAGCTTCTGAAACATCTCCGGCTTTGCGAAGTCGTCGCTGTCCAGAAAACCGATATAAGATCCGCGGGCTGCCAGAAGCCCCAGGTTACGCGCCCCGGCCTGCCCGTTGTTTTGCTCCTTTGTCAGCACCTGGATTTTTCCCGGATACCTCGCCGCGTAGCTTCGGAGGATCTTCGGCGAGCCGTCCGTCGAGCCGTCATCGATGGCAACGATCTCCAGCTCAGCCAGTGTCTGGTGCAGAAGCGAGTCAAGGCACCGCCTGAGATACCTCTCCGTATTATAAACGGGAACGATCACACTGACCTTCGGGTCTGTCATGCTTTCACCTCACCAGGATCACAGCGATCCGTCCTGCTTTTCCTTCCCGTTCCCGTGGGAGCGGCCGTGTCTCTTCCTGTCCTCGTCCTCATCGCCGTAGCCATACTTATTATAGCCGTACTTTCCGTAGCCATAGCGGCCGTAGCCATAGCGCCCATAGCCGTAGCGTCCGTAACCGTAACGCCCGTAGCCGTAACCGTAGCCAAAGCTGTCGTGCTGCATGCGGTTCAGAATATAACCGCAGGGCCGCCCGGAGTCGGCAAAGGGCTCCGAATGCTTCCGGATGAGCTTGACCTCCGCGTAATCGCCGCGTACCACATAAAGCAGCAGGTCGGCAAATTCGCTGTAATCGAGGGCATCGCCGAAATAACTCGCCGGCGGCGTATCGACAAAGACGATATCTGCCGTTTCCTTCAGCTGTCGGATCATGTTGCCGAAAAGATCCCGGTCAAAGTTCTGCAGAGCCTCCTCCGTGACCGTACCGACCGGCAGGATCGCCAGATTCTCCCACTGCATCAGGATATCCCGCTCTTTTCGGCAAATGTAGTCCGAGATGCCTTTTTGTACCTTATTATCCGTTTGCGTGATGCGGCTGATGCCGGAGTAGCGAAGATCGCCGTCGATCACCAGCACCTTTTTGTCTCTCTCGGCAAAGGCCAGGGCAAGGTTCAGGGTCACCAGGCTCTTGCCCTCCTGCGGAAGCGTGCTGGTGACAAGGATGACCGGATGATCCATGTTTTTAATCTGCTCTTCCAGATCCGTGCGAAGCTCCAGCACGCCGCGCTGATACGCTCCGCTGACCCTGTCCGACGAGAGCAGCAGCCGCCGGCGGATATCGCTCAGGTTGTTATCCACATTCACCTCAGGCAGCTCTCCGTAACACTTAAGGTCGGCCGCCGTATTCAAGTCGGTGGCCGAATGCACCCGGCGGACGGAGAGGATGCGGATGGTTGCTCCCAAAAACCAGAGCAGGAACCCGATGCCGGCGCCGATAAGACCATACATCAGCCAGTTTCGCTGACTGACCGGCTGCCCGTCCGAAAATTGCTCATCCATCAGCGTAAGGATACATTTACCGATGGATTTGTTGACCCAGGACGGATAGATCGCTTCAAAGGCCTTGATCAGTTCATTGGTTACCGACTCGTCATAGCAGATCACCGACACATTGAAGAGGTTCGCGCTTGGCGTCGCGTCGGCCCTGAACGAGTAATTGGGCGCCGTTTCTCCCTCCGGGATCTGCAGGTAATCTCGGATCTCTTCCCTGAAATCCGATGTCGACGTAAGGATCGGCACACTCTCCGCGATCCGGGCGACGACCTCAGAATCCGTGTAGACGCTCATCGTCCGCTCGACGGAATAAAAGGCGGCGGCCCTGTACACCGGCTTATAGGTCAGATAGAGAAAACCGCAGGAAACCGCGACACCGGCAGCCAAAAGCAGGATCAGAAGGAGCCAGCCATGCTGAAGGACGCGAAGATAGTCCAGCAGGACAGCACCCAGATGAAGAAAGTCGTCTTCGTCATAGCCGCTTTCTCCGGCTCGGTTTTGCTCTTGCTCTGTCATGTCTTTGCCTCCTGTCGATAGTAGCCATAGTAATATCCGTATTTCCCACGCTTGCGGCGCTCCGTGCGCGCAAGTCCATAGCACTGGTTAAGGACCGCGCCGGCACAAGGCGCCCCGCACTCCTCCAGATGCTCGATCGCGGCATTGGCCGCGGCGGCATGCGCCAGATCCTGACGCAAAACCATGACCGTACAGTCGGCGGACCGGGCAATCACCTTCGTATCCCGCACCGGCGCCATCGGCGGCGTGTCAAGGACGATATAATCAAACTGCGCCTTCGCCTCCTCGAGAAGCTCTGTGAGTCTCGACTCTTCGATCCGCTGGTCGGAGTCCTTCACGGCATGGAACTGCCAGATCGCATAAAGCAGCGGCTCCTCCCGCAAGGATTCGGCATGCGCGGCCAGAGGAGCTTCCCTCTGAACGATGCTCATCAGCTCTTCCGTATCCCCTTCCGTGCGTTCAAAATTGCGGGCGGCAGACGGTTTCCGGAGGTCAAGATCCAGAAAAAGGACTTTTTTCCCGCGCCGCGCGAGCGCAAGGGCAAGATTCGAAGAAATGGTTGATTTTCCCTCGCCTGCCGTAACGCTGGTAATCATGATAATCTTCTGGTCATAGCGATGCATGTGCTGAACCACCCGGGATGTCAGATGCTCAATGCGTTCCTGAAAGGAATACGGCGTTCCCGGATGGCAGATCAGGACGGCTTTCTTCCTTCTCCTCTTCCGGATCATCGGGACGGCCTCGTAGAGCGGGACACTCAGGAGCTGCCGGGCCTGAACCTCGTTGTGGAGGATCTGCGTGAACATCGACCAGATCAGAAGGATCAGATAAATGATCACGAAGGTGATGCCGAAAGCCAGCGCCGCAAAGACCACGGGCCGGCGATGCGTGACCTCCAGGGAATCCTGAGTCACACGGGTCAGCACGACTGAATTGTAATCGGAATCAAAGTTCGGCGCGAGCGGCTTATAGCTGTTGATCGCGGCGTTCAGGAGGTAATAGGCTTCCTGCGCCGTCGAGGCCGAACCCTCGATGCGGAGAATACTGCTGGAAACCTTATAAGCCCGGAACGTGCCGGTAATGTTCCGTTCGTTGTTCGGTCCTTTGAGCTCGCGCATAAGAACATTGCTGTTCCACATATTCGCGCTCCGGGTCATCGCCGACTCCATATTCCTCGAATTGATGTTGTTCGAGTTATTTGTTTTGGGAACCACAGAGACCAGCGCGCTCGCCGTATAGCGGTTCGGGAGAAACATATCCGTCGCGACATACGTGAGGATCCCGATCGTCAGCGCGACGCAAAAAACGGAAAAGAACCACCTCCGCCACAGGCGGAGGATATATTTTCCTTCAAACCACGGGCCGTAGCTCGCGCTTTCAGTTACCTTTCGATAATTATCCTGCATATCACTTCTCACATTTTCTATAGGCGCCATGGACTAAGGAACCGTCACGAAATAACTTGCACTTCTTGCTTGTCTATTTTCCCGATGTCTGCGTCAGAAAACCTTGTCGTAGCCCGCTACGACTTCGGCTTTCTTCCTTGCCCTCGGAAAAATATCCTACGCGTTCGCGCTGCCGCGCGTGCGCTCGGTCGGGTGACGGAATGTATATTCCACGCTGTAGATCCCGGGCACGGTCGTATCGAGATCCGTTGAGACCTTGACGGAATCCTTAAAAAGGAAATATCCGTAAATACTGCTGAAGTACCCGTAATCGTACTGACTAACCACGTCAGTGATCTCGATATCTCCCTGGTTCAGGAGCTTGTAGGTGGTCTTTTCGATCCTCAGATCCTTGAGGAATTCCTCCGGGTCGAACCGCTCGCCGGCCTTAAGATAGGTCAGATACTGCGTAAGGCCGATGGCCGGACGCGTCGACTCCTCCGGAGAGGAGGAATCGTACACCTCGAAGGTCAGCGGAAGCTCCACGGAGTCGCCGAGGCTGTTGGCAACCTGAACGCTGCAGCTGTAAACACCGGTGGAGGTCGCCTCAAGGAAATCATCGCCCATCGACACGGTGATCTGTGAACTGATGTCGCCCTCAATACTGTCGGTCGCACCGATGCAGCGGTAGATGTCCACGCCGGAGACGGAAGGGAACCGCAGCGGCAGCGAGATCTTAAATCTCGGAGGCACGTAGTCCGAATAGGTAAGCTGCCGCGTCCTGTACGCCATATTATTGTTAGCGTCAAAGACCACGTAGGAGACCTCGAACTCGCTGAGAGCTC
Source organism: uncultured Lachnospiraceae bacterium (assembly GCA_902779245.1). Taxonomy (GTDB): domain Bacteria; phylum Bacillota; class Clostridia; order Lachnospirales; family Lachnospiraceae; genus Chordicoccus. The sequence goes on from CACZBB010000038.1 coordinate 12,612, forward strand.
CCGGCTCGCTCTTCACCAGCCGGACATCGTTGATCTGCACCTTATCCGTCAGGTCGCCGTCATGGTCATCGACCGCCGTGACGCCATCGAGAAGCTTCGTCTCCGGTTCCGACACGCTCAGCGTGATGCTTTCCGTCTCCAGACGGATTTCCGGAGGCTTCACATCCTCCGTGTCCTTGCTGTATTTATAGTACGCACCGCCCCCGATCACGGCGGCCAGCGCCGCCACGGCGCAGATCACATTCAGTTTTTTCATTTTTTCCCCTGACAAGTTTGGTATTCTCCGGCTTACAGATGAAGAATATAAGCCCTGATCTTTTCGATAAATCTGCCGGTATTGCTTTTGTAAAGGACGTAATCCGTCTGCTTCGCCCGCGTGATCGCCTCCCAAAGCTGCTCCGGCTCGTAACAGGCGCAAATCATCCGATGCGCCCCAAACTGCCCGATCAGCTGCAGCTGGTGATCGTCCACATGCTCGCCGTACTTTGCAAGGCGCGGAACCGCGATGACCTTCTTTCCCTTTTTAAGAGTTCCGACGATGGCGCCGGTGCCTCCGTGAGTGATCACGATCTCGGATTCGAGAACCTTCTTCTCGAATTCCTCCCGGTCCAGGAAATTTTCAAATTTATAATGTTTTGGCCTGTAGGTGCTAAACCCAATTTGCGCAAAAATCTCATCCTTTATTTTCCCGGAGGCTATTTGTTCATCTATTGATCGCAAAAGGCGGTCAAACTGAAACTTCTGCGATCCGACCGTTACAAAAATCATCTTTTCTCCTAGTAAATCGCGCCAAGACACTGAGCTTTCGGGAAAACGTCCAGCATGCTTTCCCATTGGACATAAAACTGATCCGCGTAGCGGTAAAGGATCTTCCCCGTCATATTCGGCGAAGTCACACGGGCAAAGCTTTCAATATATATCAGCTTCTTCCCGATTTTTTTTGCGAGGATGCATATGGGAACCGTGGCGAGCGCACCCGTGGATATAACAATATCCGGTTTTTCCTTCAGAAGAATCACCAGGCTGATCAGCATATTGACAACGAATTTCAACGGAAAAAAGATCTCTCGCCGGTTGGTCTGGGGAACTTTGTATACGCGAAAGCCCTGGATATCGATCTCATAGCGTGTCTTTTCCGTGACGATAAAACTTTCAAACTCCTTCATCAGAGGGGCAAGCATCATTAATTGTTCCATGTGACCGCCGCAGGAAGCCGTAAAACATATTTTCTTTTTTCCCGGCGTTCTTAGCCTTCTCTTTTTCACATCTGCAACGTCCTTTCCATAGGTTCCCCCTCTCACAGCACCAATCAGCCTTTTTTCGAAACAGATTTGATACTGAACATTGACTATAACATATTTTTTTGTATAATGGTAGTCAATATTTTTTTTGAAAAATTTTTTTCTTTCGCTTCCGGTCACCCGGTGACCGGAAGGATTCATACACCGGCTGATTTTCATTGCCGTCCGCGCCAGGCATCAGGTGTCGGATACGGGAATGGCTTGTAATCCTCGGATGCATGATGGGGCAGGGAGGCATCGCCATGGATATTCTACTAACAAATGACGACGGTATTTCTTCGCGCGGGCTTTCTCTGCTCGCCGAGTGGGCAGATACCCGCGGCCGGGTCGCCGCGGCCGCTCCCGCAAAGGAGCAGAGCGCAAAAAGCCAGAGCCTCAACATCCGGACGCGGTACAGCATCCGGGAAGTTCCGTTTCTGCCCGGAATCCCGGCATTTTCCGTGGATTCGACGCCGGCCGACTGCGTGCTCACGGCCTCGAACACGCTCGGCCTTTCTTTTGACATCGTCTTTTCGGGCATCAACCGGGGCTATAATCTTGGCTGGGATATTGCCTATTCCGGAACCTGCGGCGCGATCTTCGAGGCCGGACAGCTCGGCATTCCCGCCGTCGCTTTCTCAACGACCTCGGAGACCTTTGGCGGCGCGTACGATCATCTGGATGAGGTCTGGGATTTCATCCAGTCACATTCGCTTCTTAAGAAGTCTCTTCTCTGGAACGTGAATTTTCCGTCCCGGCCGGAGGGGATCCGCCTTACGTATCAGGCCGGGCCGTCCCTTCCGCCGACGTTCTTTGAGGACACGGACGGCAGGATCATCTCCGACCGTGAGGCGGTCTCGAAGGGATTTATTTCCTTGACGCCCCTCACCCTCGCCCGCACCGATTTTGGCGCGCTTCTCTCCGCCGGCAAAGGCTGAATGAGGTATCCCTGTGGAAGAATTTTGTCTGATTATCTCCGGCGGCGAGCTTTCCGGGATCCCCGAGGAGCTTCGCCGTCCCGCGTGCGTCATCGCCTGCGACCGGGGCTGGCAGCATGCGGCAGCGCTGGGCATAAAGCCCGACCTGGTCGTGGGGGATTTTGACTCCTCGCCGCTCCCCGACGCGTCCGTCCCTGTCCATAAGGTTCCCTCGCGAAAGGACGATACGGACACCATGCTGGCCGCCCGCCGCGCGCTGGACATGGGCTTTCAGAGCATCGTCATCGGCTGTGCCTTCGGCGGCCGGCTGGATCACACGCTCGCGAATCTCCAGACGGCGGCCTTTCTCGCGGCGCGGGGCGCCGGGGTCCGGCTTCTTGGAAAAGACACCGAGGCCTTCGCCTTCACCGGCAGGACCCGGATCCTGCCCCGGAAGGCGGGCTGGTCCCTGTCTGTCTTCGCCCTCTCCGACACCTGCGAAGGCGTCAGCATCCGCGGCGCGAAATACGAATGTGAAAAGATTTCCCTGACAAATGCATTTCCGCTGGGCGTCAGCAATGTCTGGGACGGCCCCGCCGCAAGCATCACGGTCGAAAAAGGCATCCTTCTCGTGCTCTGCTCGAAGCTCAGCGAAGGGGAGCATATCTAAGGAAATGTGGTTACAAGTCACTCCCGTGCCAAACACTCGCCCTAAAGGACTAACTGCGCGTCGCTGTTTGGCACGGGCCCGTGACATAAATCAGCCTGTGTATGAACCATAAAATTTTAGTTTGTCGCTGACCTGCGTTTTGCCATCGCCCGCAGGGCGATTTCATTGCAAAACGCCTTNCATAAAAGGACAAATCAACAGCTGTATGAGCAATAAGGGTTAAGCTATGGGTAAAGAACATCAAAACGAGGCGGATCACCTGTCAAAAGGCCGCGAGGCCGTGATCATCCGCACAAGTATTCTCGGAATCGTGGCGAATCTGTTTCTGGCCGGCTTCAAGGCGGCCGCCGGGCTTCTGGCCGGCTCGATCGCCATCGTCCTCGACGCGGTCAACAACCTGTCGGACGCGCTCTCCTCGGTCATCACCATCATCGGCACGAAGCTCGCCTCAAGGCCGCCGGACAAAAAACACCCGATGGGCTACCGGCGCATTGAATATATCGCCACGATGATCATTGCCATGATCATTCTCTATGCCGGCATCACCGCCCTCGTGGAATCCATAAAAAAGATTCTTTCGCCGGAGACGCCGGACTACAGCACGGTCACGCTCATCATCGTGGGCTCCGCCGTTGTCATAAAGCTTCTTCTCGGAAGCTATGTGAAACGGACCGGAAAGTCCGTGCGGTCAGACTCCCTCATTGCCTCGGGAACCGACGCGCTGATGGATGCCATCATTTCCGCCGCTACGCTGGTCGCCGCCTTCATTTTCCTTCTGTTCCACATCAGCCTCGAAGCCTGGCTCGCGGCCGTCATCGCTGTCATCATCATCAAATCCGGCATCGAGATGCTTCTGGACACTCTGGGAAACATCCTCGGCCGGCGGCCGGACCCGGATCTTTCAAAAAGGATCCGCGCTGCCGTGCTCTCGGTTCCGGAGGTTCTGGGCGCCTATGACCTTCTGATCCACAATTACGGGCCGGATTTTTCTCTGGGTTCCATCCACATCGAGGTCGCGGAGAACATGACCGCGCACCGCATCGACGAGCTGACACGCCAGATTCAGAACACCGTCTACAGTTCCTGCGGCTTTATCCTGACCACCGTCGGGATTTATTCCCGGAACGTCGGCAGCGGGCAGGCCGCGCAGATTCGGACCGAGCTTTGCCGGATCGCGCTGAGCCATCAATATGTGCAGCAGGTTCACGGCGTCTTTATCGACTTTGATGACAAGCGGATCACCTTCGACATGGTGGTCAGCTTCGACGCCCCGGATCGGAAAGCCGTCTACAACCACGTCTGGAGCGAGATCGCCGCGCGTTACCCGGAATTCCAGGTCTTCGCGACTCTGGACGCCGACACCGCCGACTAAGACCTGCCCCCGGAAGCCGCCGCTTCCCGGGGGTTTTTCTATAGCCCGAGCCAGACAGCGAGTGTCTGGCTCGGGAATGACTTGTAACCCTTTTTCATTGTCAGGTTCCTTTAGAAAGTAGACAACTCAGCATTTGTATGGTATAGTAGAATTGGTTGGTTATTAATTTTCCGCAGACGGCTGCATTTTCATTGGGCCGCGGACGGCGTCCTTCCGATCGGGAAAAGACGGCGCCGGGGCTCCGTCGCGGAACAAAGGGAAAGGAAACCTGAATCATGAAAAAAACCACGAAACGCGCATTGGCCCTTCTTCTCACCGCGCTGATGCTCCTCGCGATGACCGCCTGCGGCGGCGCTTCTTCCGGCTCCTCGAACGCCGCGGCTGCCCCGGAGGTCGGAAAGTACGCGATCTATGAGGTTAAGTCCGATGACGTGACGATCAACGGCGACATGCTCAAGACCCTCGGCATGGACACCTCCTCTCTGGAGCTCCGCGCGGACGGCACCGCGAGCATGACGCTTGTTGACGAGTCAACGGACAACATGACCTGGGGCGACGGAAAGCTTACGGCCGACGGCGAGTCCATCGATTATAAGTACGACGACGGCTTTCTGACGATTTCCCTCGACAGCGAGCAGATTACCTTCAAAAAGTCCTGAAAAGAGCAGCGGGAGGCTTGCTGCCGAAGGCATAAAACCTTCCGCGGCCCTGTGAACGAACGGCTCCGGCGGCAAGCTAAAAGCTGCCGCCGGATTTTTATCGAAACCCTTTCCTTTCCCGTGACAGCCGTCAGCGCCATCGGCCGCTCCGCAGGCGCGATCGCCCGTACCGGCGATTTTGCCCCGGAATGCCCTGTGTGCCGCAGACTTTTTTCGCTTATTGCGCTTACATGCGTATAAATGCAGATCATGCTTTCAGCCGCTCTCTGAAAGGAGGATGCAAAATGAACGCCCTGGCTTCCTATGATAATTTTGTCTTTGACTTTTACGGCACGCTGGTGGATATCCACACGGAGGAGGATTCTCCCCGTCTCTGGGACGAGCTGGCAGGCTTTTACGGCTGCTACGGCGCCGGGTACACCGGCGAAGAGCTCCACGCGCGGTACGACGTTCTCGTGAAAGAGCAGGCAGCCGCCCTGAAAGCCGCCTCGCAGCGCTCGCTGCCCGAGGTGGAGCTCGGCCGCGTCTTCCGCGCCCTGCTTGAGAACGCTCCGAAAAAGCGTTCCGCGATCCTGGCCGCGCCGGCCTACGACGGGCGCGGCGGGCGGCAGACGGCCGCTTTCTATAATTCGGCAAATGTCCGCCAGAAGCGCCAGGAGGCCGTTTTCGGGAGCCGGCGCCCGCCAAAGACCAATGCCGACGCCGCCAGGCAGGAGGCGCTTCGCGGTTTCCGCCGCGATCCCTGGTCCGAGGCCGCGCGGATCTGTGCGGAGGGTGCTGCGGGGCCGGAAAACTGGAGCGAAGCCCGGTGGGAGGTTTGGACCGCGGCCGTCGCCAATTTTTTCCGGATCGCTTCCCGGCGGAGATTCTCTCCCTATCCCAACACCGAATCGACCCTTCGCGACCTGAAGCGGGCCGGAAAGCATGTCTATCTTCTTTCCAATGCCCAGAGCATCTTCACCGTGCCGGAGATCGAAGCCGCCGGCCTGTACTGGTACTTTGACGATCTCTTCATTTCCTCCGAGCAGCAGGTGAAAAAGCCGGATCCAAGCTTCTTCGCCGGTCTGATCCACCGTCATTCCCTTCAGCCGAAGCGCACGGTCATGATCGGCAACGATATGTCCTCCGACATGGGCGTCGCCGCCCTCTGCGGCGTAAGCGGCATCTTTCTCAACACTGACCATTTTTCCGATGAGGAGATCGCAAAGCGCCTCGCCGCGATGCACGCCGAGACCGGCTCGAAGCTTGTGCCGCGGATCATCCGTGACGGCGATATCGGAAAAATCCTTGTAAATGAAGATTAAAAAAGCCTTTCTTTCCGCTGGCATGGAGGCCATCGCGCATGCTGTTTAATTCCGGAATTTTTCTGCTGTTTTTCCCCATCGTTGTGCTGGGGTATTTTCTGTTGCCCAAAAAGGCAAAGAATTTCTGGCTCCTTGTCAGCAGCTATTATTTTTACATGAGCTGGAACGCCGTGTACGGCCTTCTCCTTCTCGGCTGTACCGCCGTGACTTTTTTCGCGGCCGTCGGGATCGAGAATATCCGTGAGGCCGAAAAGAGGCGGGCGGCAAGAAGAGCCGCGCGGAAAAAAACCGAAGACACCGCCCCCGCCGCGGGCAATACGGCCTCCGGCCGGGAAGCCTCCGCGAAATCGACGGCAAAAAGGCTTTTTATCCTCTCGCTGGTCATCGTTTTCGGGGCGCTTGTGTATTTTAAATACACAAATTTCCTGCTCGACAACCTCGGCCATCTCCTCGGCCTTATGCATTTGCAAAGCAGTCTGCCGCATCCGGACATCGTGCTGCCGGTCGGCATTTCCTTCTTCACGTTCCAGGCGGCCGGGTATCTCATCGACGTTTACCGGGGCGACACGCGGGCGGAACGGAATTTCTTCCGCTACGCGCTGTTCGTCTCGTTTTTCCCGCAGCTTGTCGCCGGGCCGATCGAGCGCAGCAAAAACCTTCTGCGCCAGCTCTCCCGCACCTACAGCTTCAGCTTTACCCGCCTGCGCGACGGGCTGTTTCTCATGCTCTGGGGCTATTTCCTCAAAATGGTCATCGCCGACCGCGCCGCGATCTTTGTGGACAGCATTTACAACAACTACGCGGAGCACGGCGGCGGCGCGATCGTCCTCGCGACCGTCTTGTTCGCCTTCCAGATCTACGGCGATTTCGGCGGCTACTCGCTCATCGCCATCGGCGCGGCCAAAATCCTCGGCCTCGACCTTATGCAGAACTTTGACAGCCCGTACTTCGCGGACGGAACCGCGGATTTCTGGCGGCGCTGGCACATCTCGCTCAACGGCTGGTTCCGCGATTACGTCTATATCCCGCTGGGCGGGAGCCGGAGCGGTACGCTGAAGCGTTACCGGAACATCCTGATCGTCTTCCTCATCAGCGGTCTCTGGCACGGCGCCCGGTGGAGCTTCGTGGTCTGGGGCGGCTTAAACGGCCTCTACCAGATCATCGGAAGCCTTACGACGCCGGCGCGGAAGCGCGCGAAGGCGTATCTTCGCATCGACGAGACCCGGGCGAGCCACCGCATCCTGAAAATCCTCGGCACCTTCGTTCTCGTGGATTTTGCCTGGCTTTTCTTCCGGGCCAACGGCCTCCGGGACGCCGCGCAGATGATCCGGAAGGTCTTCACGGATTTCCGCGTCAACGAAATCTGGGGCGAGGGAATTCTTAACTTCGGCCTGAATCTTCCGAGCCTCTGGGTGCTTGTCGCCGCGCTCCTGCTTCTTATGGCCGTGGATTACGCCCACACCCGCGGGATCGTGATCCGGCACTGGGTCTTCCGGCAGGGATGGTGGCTCCGCGAGGCCGTCCTGCTCGCCGCCGTCTTCGTCATCCTCATCGCCGGCGTCTGGGGCGGCACCTACGACGCTCAAGGTTTTATTTACTTCCAGTTTTAAGGATGGATCGTATGGAAAAAGAACCAGCGGCCCGCGCGCCGCGAAAACACAGAAAGCTTCGCCGCCTGGTGAGCGCGATTCTCACGCTCCTTCTTTTCGTGTACCTCTTTGTGCATATTTCTTATGCCTATCGCGGCTATGAGATGCAGACAGAGTTCTACGGCATCCCGAAAAACAGCCTCGACGTGGTCTTCTTCGGCACCAGCATCACCTTCTCCGGCATCCTGCCCATGGAGCTTTACAACACGCACGGCTTCACCTCCTACGTGATGGCCACCAACATGCAGTACGAGGGCTCCCTCCGCTGGAACCTGCGCGAGGTGCAGAAGACCCAGTCCCCGAAGCTCTTCGTCATCGACATCACGCCCTTTGTCCTGGAGACGTATCCGACAAATGCCGAATACACGGAGGACGAGCGGGATCTTTATTTTAAGTATAACATCGACAGTCTGAAATATTCTCTGAATCGCGCGGCCATCGTGGAGGAATCGGCAAATGCCCTGGGGCTTGGCCTGATGGATCGTCTTTCGTGGCATCTTGACCTCTCCCGCTACCATACCAACCTTCCGAACATCGCCAAATGGAACAATTCCCGGAAGCCGCTGCAATATGGCTTTGACTATCTGGCAAAGAACGGCCAGTCCGTGGTGGATGTCTCCGCGATGCTCACCGACGACGGCTCGTCGATGCCGCTCGCGGAGGGCTCCGAGAAGAATCTCTCCCTGCTGATCGAGGAGGCCGGAAAGGCGAAGGGCGAGGTGATCTTCATGTGCAGCCCGATGTCGTTCCGCAAGGAGCGCCAGTACCGGATCAAGAACCATGTCATGGAAAAAATCCGGGAGGCGGGATTTGTCTTCTGGGATTTCACAAAAGACCGCGAAAAAATCGGCCTCGACTACGCGACCGACTACTGGAACTACTGCCACTTCGACGCGCTCGGCGCGGAGAAGGTGAGCGCGAACCTCGGCCGGACGCTGAAGGAGAACTTCGACCTTCCCGACCGCCGCGCCGACCGCAGCGCCCCGGAGTGGGATCAAGGCTACCCCCGCGCCGACCGCAGCGCCCCGGAGTGGGATCAAGGCTACCCCTTCTGGCTCGAGCGCTTTGAAAGCTACAAAAACACCGACCGGTCAAGGTAAAGAACGTTTCTGGTCACGCGGTGACCAGAAACGAAGGCGTTTTGCAATGAAATCGCCCTACGGGCGATGGCACGCCTCAGTGTACAGAAAACAGTCCGGTGGACTGTTTTTAAGTGAAACGCAGGTCAGCGACAAACTATATTTTTATGGTTCATACACAGGCTGATTTATGTCACTGGCCCGTGCCAAACAGCGACGCGCAGCTAGTCCTTTAGGGCGAGTGTTTGGCACGGGAGTGACAAAAAACGGAGGATCTGAAAATGTCCGCACGGGAAAAAATGCTGGCTGTTGAAAAGAATATCGCGCGCGTCCTTGTCGGCAAGGAGCGTCCGATCCGCCTGGTGCTGGTAAGTCTCCTTGCCGGCGGCCACGTCCTTTTAGAGGATCTGCCGGGGAGCGGCAAAACGATGCTCGCGAAGTCCCTCTCTAGATCCGCAAATGTCCCGTTCCGGAGGATTCAGTTTACGCCGGATCTTCTCCCCACGGACATCACCGGCCTCTCGGTCTGGCAGCAGAACAGGGGGGAATTTGTCTTTCAGCCGGGTCCGGTCTTCACCTCGATCCTGCTGGCGGACGAAATCAACCGCGCGACGCCGCGCACCCAGGCCGGCCTTCTGGAATGCATGGAGGAGCGGCAGGTGACCACGGACGGCGTGACCCGCACGCTCCCTGAGCCGTTTTTCGTGCTCGCGACGCAGAACCCGGTCGAAACGAGCGGTACCTTCCCGCTGCCGGAAGCGCAGCTCGACCGCTTTCTGATGAAGCTCTCGGTCGGCTTCCCGGATCTGGACGGCGAGGTGGAGGTGCTCCGCCGCTTCCTGTCGGCCAATGCCTACGAGGCGCTGTCCCCGGTGGCTTCGGCGGAGGATTTCCTCACGGCCCGCGAGGAGGCCGCGAAGGTCGTCATCGCGGACGAGCTTCTTAAGTATATCGCGACCCTGGTTCTGGCGACCCGGAAGCTCCCGGAGCTTGCGGCCGGGGCCAGCCCCCGCGCCTCGCTCGCCCTCATGCGCGCTTCCCGCGCGATGGCCTACCTCGCCGGGCGTTCCTTCGTGGTGCCCGAGGACATCAAGGACCTCGCCGTGCCGGTGCTGGCTCACCGGCTGGTCCCCGCCCACCGCTTCGGCGCCGGAACCAGCACGGAGGAGCTCGTTGCGCAGCTCCTCTCCCGCATCCCCGTCCCCACCGAAGACTTCGGAAACAGCGACAAGACCGAGATCTGAGGACTCGTTACAAGTCACTCCCGTGCCAAACACTCGCTGTTTGGCACGGGTCGGTGACATAAATCATCCTGTGTATAAACCATAAAATTATAGTTTGTCGCTGACCTGCGTTTTGCCATCGCCCGCAGGGCGATTTCATTGCAAAACGCCTTCGTTTCTGGTCACCGTGTGACCAGACTGTTCACACCCGAGCCGGACACTCGCCCTAAAGGACTAGCTGCGCGTCGCTGTCCGGCTGCGGGCCAGTGACAAAAATCAGGCCAGTACAGACCATAATTTTATATTCCGTCGCTGATCGTTACTGTGAACGGAGTGAACAGAAACTTCTGTCTTAAAAGGAGGCGCCCGCCATGATGATCGTTTGGATCCCGCTGGGGATCGCGCTGCTGGTGTTCTTCTGGCAGCTCTTCTTTCGCAGGTTCTGGGACAGGAATCTGAGCGTCCGCTTCACCTTCGACAGCCATCCGGTCGTCGAAGGCGACACGACGTATCTTGAGGAGGTCGTCGCCAACCGAAAACGCCTTGCGCTGCATCTTCTCCAGGTGCAGTTCCAGCTTGACCGCGGCCTCCGCATCACCGGGAGCGCCAACGCCAGCATCTCCGACCGCAGCAACTGCGTCGAGTATTTCAGTCTCCACGGCTTCGAGCAGCTGACCCGGCGCATCGAGCTCGACTGCGCGCAGCGGGGCTTTTACCGGATCCTCCGCACCACCCTTCTCGCGCCGGGGCTTCTTTCCAGCCGTCAGCAGATTAAGCACGTCCCCCAGGACACTTCTCTCTACGTCTTTCCGAAAATGATCGACGCGCCGGAGATCGCCGCGGCTTTTGAGCGTCTCCTCGGAGAGGTTCTCTCGCGCCGCTATCTCTACCCGGACGTCTTCACCTTCCGCGGCATCCGCGAGTACGCGCCGACGGATCCGATGTCCTCCATCAACCAGAAAGCCTCCGCCCGCTGCGGAAGCCTCATGGTGAACCTTCGCGATTACACGGCCGGACAGGAGATCTGCCTGCTGCTGAACCTGGAAAAGCCCGCGATCCGCTACGACCGGGACCTTCCGGAGGAGGAAATCCGGCTCACCTACACGCTCGCCGCGCAGCTGATCGAGGCCAGGCTTCCCGTCGCCCTCCGCACCAACGGCCGCGACCTCCTCGCGCCGGAAAAAACCCCGGAAAGCCCCTGGCCGGGCGAGATCTCCCTGGCCTCCGGCAGCGCGAAAGGGCATCTGACGGCGATTGCGGAGGCCCTCGCAAGAATCGACCTTGCGCGCCGGGTGCGGGCCTTTGACACGATCCTCGACGAGATCGCGGACTCGGATACGGAAACCAACGTGACCTTCGTTCTGGTATCGTCCGCCCGCGGGGACGCGCTCCGGGCAGCCGCCGCGCGCCTCGCCGCAAGGCAGAACGGCCTTTTCTGGCTCGCGCCGCTCGAAACGGACATGCCCGACATTCCCATGCCCCCGGGCATTATCTTCGAGCGCATCGACCGGAAATTCCAGACGTGAGAAAGGGTTCCTGCTCAATCCGTGAACAGGAACGAGAAAGGAGGCCTTATGATTCCTGAGCATCTTCCCGTGGAAGACCACGGTCTTGGCATCATCCGAGCACTGACCAACTGCCTCCTTCTGGGGAGCGCCCTCATGGCGATCCTCCTCGGCGGGCGCGTCTTTTCCGTGGTCGTGCTGATCGCCGGAATCCTGATGGCCGCCTACGCCGCCGGGCTTCACGCGATCCAAAAGCGCGTCTTTAACATCTTTCTCTACTTTCTGCTGCACATCGTTCTTCTTTTCGTCACCCTGGCCGCCCTCGCCTTCCTCGTCCCCGCGCCGGACGGAACGAGCCCGGATTTTTTCCTTCTTCTGATGGCGGCGGCTCTCGGAGTCATCAGCATCATCGCCGCCACCCACAGCCGCGTCCGCGGCGTCCGGCTCTTCTACCCCAGCATTTACTTCGTCTTTTATCCCGTCGTCATTTACCTCCTGAGCTTTATGTTCGGGAATCCCCAGCTCCGCGTTCTCGCCTATTTTACGGAGGCCGGCCTGCTCGTCCTCTGCCTGCTTTACCAGAACCGGCGAAGCCTTGTCCGGGCATTTTTCGAGGCGGATGGCTACGCGAACGTCCCCTACGAGAAGATCCGGCTGGCAAATGCCCGGAAAATGCTGGGCATGATCGCTCTTTCGCTCGGGATTTTTGTCCTGATCGCGATCTTTGACAACGGCGGCGTCCTGTTTCATCTGATCGCGGCGAGGATCCAGGATTTTCTGCGCTGGCTTGCCGCGCTTCTCTCCTCCATGCGGGGCGAGGATGCCGCATCGGCCCTTGCCGGAAGCGCCGAAGCCTCCGGCAATCCCTACAGCGATCTTCTGAAGTACCTTCCCGAAGCCGAATCGAACCCGGCGATGGAGGCGTTCTGGAACACGGTGGTCCTGATCTTATGCATTATCAGCGCCGTGATCTTCACCTTCATCATCATCGGTGCGATCCGAAGCTTCCTCCGCGAGTTCCGGCTGTCGAGACGTGAGAACAACGACGTTTCCGTCTACGCCCCTCCGCCCGAACGGAGCGAGCGGCAGCGCCGGCGGGAAAGCGGCCTTCGCTTCTTCGACCGCTCGCCGAATGCTCAGGCCCGGCGGCTGTATCTTCGTTTTATTAAAATGCAGCCGGGAAGCGAGCATGTCCGGGCTTTTGAGACGCCCCTTGAGATCGAGGAGACCGCCGGCGCCCGCACGGCACATGCCGCGCCGCAGGTGCAGGAGATCCACGAGATCTACGAGAGAGCGCGCTACGCCCCCGAAGAGGTCTCCCCCGAGGAGGTGCGCCGGATGAAAACCGCCTTCCGCGCGGCGGAAAAATCCCAGTTTCGGAATAACGATTAACGCTCAGGCTTCGCTGCGGCCGGCAACGAATAATTTCCAAAAAACGCGCGGAAAATATTGCAAAATTGTTACAAATTCATTCTTGACTTTTTTTCAAATCCGGGATTATAATAACGCCGCTGCAAGGGAAACCGGGCAGCGGCGTTATTGATTCACATACATCAGCGAGATACTTTCTCCTGTTTATGTGCGGCTCCAAAAAGAGCCGCGGAAAGGAAGGAACTTATGAAGAAATTCAGCGTTATGGTGATTGCTGCGACGATGGCTGCTGCTTTTTCACTGACGGCCTGCGGCGGAAATGCTTCATCCGGCCAGGCCGCGTCCACGGCCTCGAAGACGGAATCCGCGGCCTTCTGCAGCCTGGATATCACCTTCGAATACACGGCAAACAACCAGGACAGCACCGGAGATATCACCGTGCAGCTTGACGGCAAGGAGCTCTGGACGCTGAAGAAGGGTGAACTGAAACAGAGCATCGAGTCGGTCTCGGCCGGCAATCACACGCTGACCGTCCTGAGCGCTGACGGCACCAAGGTCGGCGGCGAGACGACGCTCAACATCTCGAAGAGCATGAAGACCAAGTATATGTACGATAACAACAAGGTCTCTATGGTCGCTTCGAATGCGGATGGTTCTGCCGCGGACGCAGCCATTGACGATGTTCTGGGTGCTTCTTCCGTTGAATGATTGTTCTTAATAGGGTAGAGGGAGGCGAACGCCTCCCTCTTTTTTTCTGAAAGTACCATCGCCCGAAGGGCGATTAAATTC